>JBFLJZ010000004.1:0-3198 GCA_040882925.1 Desulfuromonadales bacterium | reverse complement strand
GGAGGCTGGAGGCTGGAGGCTGGAGGCTGGAGGCTGGAGGCTGGAGGCTGGAGGCTGGAGGCTGGAGGCTAGGAAAGCCTGGCAACCCGGGCACAGGTGTCAAGGTTTTAATCCTTTTCGCGCCACGCGCCTCGCACTTCTCGCCGCTGGTTTTATAAGTCATTCAGCAGACGGTAAATGTTCTGTTGCAGCTCCCAGGCCTTCGACGCATATTCATCAAGGTCTTCTTCGGCGAAGGTCAGACGGGCCCGGTCCAGATTATTATGCGCCTTCAGCAGGACCGGTGTCAGCTTGTATTCGAGGCTCATGCGGGGGATCTCGCCAACCTGTTCGGACCACTCGGTAAGATCGCTGCTGGCTTTTTTGACATCACGTGCGCCACCGGACGTCGCACCGAGCTGGCTGACCAGGCTTTTATGGAAATCCTTAACATCACTGGCGATGCCGCGGAAACGGTTGGATATGCTCATCCGGCTGATCCTCTCGCGCGATAGATACACTCGTAATTTCGGCAGGGATTCCATCCTAGTCGAAGCTTTTCGTTGTGACAACCGAAAAGGCGGGTTTCCTGTTGACTGCAGTTAAAGCCGACTGTTACTCTTCAGGAAAATGTTCCAGCAACACGCCCTGGGGGAGTAATCATTACTGAGAGTCTGCAGGCAGGCGACCCCTTGAACCTGATCCGGGTTATGCCGGCGTAGGGAAGCGGCGCAAATTTCGGCATGACCCCGGAAAGAGCCGCCATATGCGGCTCTTTTTGTTTCTGGGGCTATCGCCTAAAGGAAAGATTAGCCGCTAAGACTCAAAGACACGGAGTAAAGACTTATCTTGTTTGTTAACATCAAGTTTTCGAAAAAGATAAATATCATTTTTACTCTCAAGACTCATTGCTTGGTGACTTCGTGTCCAAGTTGCAAAAACAACCCTGTAATGAGTTATCGAGCGGTATTGTCTTAAAGCCACATTTTTGTAACTTTACGTTAATTGAAGATTTCAGACTATGCAGATCAAGGTCAACGAACAGAATCACACCGTCGAGGCCGATGAAACCGCCGGCGCTTTAAGGGACCGCATCAAGGCAGATGCCGACCTGATCATCATCAACGGTTTCCCGGCTGCTGCTGAAGATGTGCTGAACAATGGTGATCGTGTGGTTTTGATCCGGCGCGGTGAGGTGCCCGGTGCCGACGAGCTCGACGCACTGCTGACAGCGCGGCACACCCCTGGCGTCCACGAAGCTGTCAAGGGTGCCACGGTCGGCATCGCCGGCGTCGGCGGCCTCGGTTCGGCGGTTGCGATCGCACTGGCCCGTACCGGTGTCGGCCACCTGATTATTGCTGACTTTGACATCGTCGAGCCGTCGAACCTGAATCGCCAGCAGTACTTCGTTGACCAGGTCGGACTGCCCAAGGTCTACGCCCTGCGCGATACCCTGGCCCGGATCAACCCCCACGTCCGGGTCACCGCCTGTCACCTGCGCCTGAATCCGTCCAACATCGGCGAAGTTTTCGGTCATGCCCAGGTCCTGGTCGAGGCTTTTGACCTGGCGGAGCAGAAGGTCATGCTGATCGAAACTTTCGCCACGCGATTCTCGGATCGCCCGATGATCACCGGTTCCGGCATGGCAGGCTTCGGGCCAGCCAACACCATCAACACGCATCAGGTCGCCAGGAATCTCTATCTCTGCGGCGATGGCAGTACCGCGGCAGCACCCGGAACCGGTCTCATGGCTCCCCGCGTGGGAGTGGCCGCACATCATCAGGCCAACGCCGTGCTGCGACTGTTGCTGGGTGAGGCGCCGGAGACAGAAAATACGTAGTATTCAGTAGCCATAAGCCAGAATTCAGGACAGGGTCAAATGCTTTCAAGATTTTCTTCTGAATACTGAATTCTGAATACCCAAAGGGTTTTTAATCAATGGACATTATCTTCAACGGCAAACCGCGCGAACTGAAAGCCGGTACCAGCATACAGGAATTGCTCGACCAACTGCGCCTCGATTGCCTGCAGGTCGTCGTCGAACATAATCAGCAAATTATCCCGCGCCAGCGGCTTGCGGAAACCGTTCTGCAAGACAGTGACGTCCTGGAGGTCATTCACTTCGTCGGCGGCGGATAAAACTTAAGCGAGAATCGAGTATACAGGATCAAGAATACAGAATAAAAGCTCTTTAAGTCTTTTCTACTGAATCCTTGATACCGGATTCTGAATACTTGCTCATTGCCAAGGAACTTAACATGGATCAACTGATAATCGCCGGCCGCTCCTTCACATCACGGTTGATGGTCGGCACCGGCAAATTCGCATCGAACCAGGCGATGGTGGCCGCCATGCAGGGCTCTGGAAGCGAAATCGTGACCGTCGCCCTGCGCCGAGTGGATATCGACAATCCCCGGGACAGCATGCTCAAGCATATCGACCCGGAACGCTACCTGCTGCTGCCAAACACCAGCGGCGCGCGGGATGCCGAGGAAGCGATTCGCCTGGCCCGGATTGCCCGTGCAGCAGGTTGCGAACCCTGGGTTAAACTGGAGGTCACGCCGGACCCCTATTACCTGCTGCCGGACCCGATCGAAACCCTCAAGGCCGCGCAAGTCCTGGTCAAGGAAGGTTTTATCGTCCTGCCCTATATCAATGCCGATCCGGTCCTGGCCAAACATCTCCAGGAGGCCGGGACGGCTACGGTCATGCCGCTCGGAGCGCCGATCGGCACCAACAAGGGAGTCAGGACACGTGACAACATCGCAATTATCATCGAGCAGGCCAGCATACCCGTCGTTGTCGATGCCGGCCTCGGTGCGCCATCACACGCCGCCGAAGCCATGGAGATGGGTGCCGATGCCGTGCTGGTCAACACCGCCCTGGCCGTTGCCCGCGACCCGGGCGCGATGGGCGTCGCATTCAAAAAAGGCGTTGAAGCCGGCCGTGAAGCTTACCTTGCCGGGCTCGGCAAGCAACAGGACAAAGCGGAAGCAAGCAGTCCGTTGACAGGTTTTTTGAGAGGATAGGCCGCAAAGTCACGAAGACACAAAGCAGTGATTTTCAAGATACAAGAATTAATTTCCTTGGTGTCTTGGTGACTTGGTGGCAAGAATTTATTCATGAGCTTCTACGACATAATCGAAAAACACGACCCGAAGCTGGTCCTGCAAGAAATCGAGGCCATGACCGCAGCGGATGTGCAGCGGGCACTGGCCG
>JBFLJZ010000108.1:0-27083 GCA_040882925.1 Desulfuromonadales bacterium | reverse complement strand
TCGATATCGGCAGCGCCGAATACGTGCACAAGGTGATCGCCGACGGCGCCAGCAACGGCATGAGCACCATCCTGATCTCCGAAGACCTCGACGAACTGCTTAAACTCTCCGACGAAATCGTCGTCATGTTCCGCGGCCGGCTGGCCGGCAGTGTCGACCCGGAAACCGCGACCCGTGAAGAGATCGGCCTGTTGATGAGCGGCGAGGTGCAGACATGAAGTTGATCAGCGAAAAGCGTGAGCTGACGACGAAGGGTTTTCGCTTTTTTGCCCCGATTGTCTCGATTCTGGTCGCCCTCTTCGTCGCCGGCTTCCTGCTCCTCGCCGCCGGCGTCAATCCGATGCAGGCCTACCTTGAAATCGTTCAGGAGGCACTCGGCTCCCTCTACGGCCTCTCGGAAACGCTGGTCAAGACCACGCCGCTGATCTTTGCCAGCCTCGGCGTCTCCCTCGCCTTCCGCATGCAGATCTGGAATATCGGCGCCGAGGGGCAGATCTACATGGGCGCCTGCGGCGCCACCGCGGTCGCCCTCTTCTCGGGCTTGGAGCAGCCGGTCGTGATGATCACGGCGATGTTCTTCGCCGCTTTTCTCTTCGGCGGACTCTGGGCCGGCGTGGCCGGCCTGCTGCGGGCCCGCTGGCAGGTCAACGAGGTGATCGTCACCCTGCTCATGAACTACATTGCCATCCTCGGCGTCGACTACCTGATCTATGGCCCCTGGAAAGATCCCAAGGGCTTCAACTTTCCCCTGACCGCACAGTTCAGCGATGCAGCGCGGCTCACCGAGTACTTCGACACCCGCCTGCACAGCGGCTTCTTCCTCGCGCTGTTCTGCGCCCTGGTCCTCTACCTGTTCATGGAGCGTACGGTCTGGGGCTACCAGATCAAGGTGATCGGCAGCAACCCGAAGGCTGCCAAGTATGCCGGCATGAACACCGGCATGGCGATTTTCTTCGTCCTCTTCCTCAGCGGCGCGATCGCCGGTATCGCCGGGTTCGGCGAGGTCGCCGGGCTGCAGCATCGACTGCAGCACGGCATTTCCCCCGGCTACGGCTACACGGCGATCATTATCGCCTGGCTGGCCAAACGCAGCGCCCTGGGGGTGGTGATCGTCTCTTTCCTGATGGGCGTCCTGCTGGTCGGCGGCGACAGCCTGCAGCTGACCTGGCAGCTGCCGGTGGCCTTCGTCTACGCTTTCCAGGGACTGATCCTGTTCTTCCTGCTCGCCTCCGATTTTTTTATCCACAACCGGCTGAAGCTGGTCCGCGAGGAACGCCATGCTTGAGATCCTGCTCGACGCAACGGTCCGTTCCGGCACGCCGATCCTGTTTGCCACCCTCGGTGCGATCATCAACGAGCGGGCCGGAATTATCAACCTCGGCATCGAGGGGCTGATGTTGATCGGTGCCCTGGCCGGATTCGCCGGCACCGAGGCGAGCGGTTCGCTGCTGGTTGGGGTGCTCGCGTCTTTCGTCGCCGCGATGCTGGCCGGCAGCGTGCACGCCTTCATCACCGTACCGCTGCGCGGCAACCAGATCGTCAGCGGGCTGGCCCTGACCATGTTCGGCGTCGGCATCACCGCGCTGTTCGGCCGCAGCATGGTCGGCCTGACGATCGCCGGCTTCGAACGCATCGCGATCCCCGGCCTGAGCCGGCTGCCGGTGGTCGGCAAGCCGTTTTTCAACCAGGACCTGCTGATCTATTTCAGCTTCCTGCTGGTAATTGCGATCGCCTTCTTCTTCTACCGGACCCGCTGGGGGCTGGCCCTGCGCACGGTCGGCGAAAACCCGGCGGCGGCGGACACCTGCGGTGTTCCGGTTCTGCTGACGCGCTTTTTCGCCGTGACGATCGGCTCAGGCATCGTCGGTATCGGCGGTGCCTACCTGAGCCTGGCAACGACGCCGATGTGGATCGAGAACATGTCGGCCGGCCGCGGCTGGATCGCCGTGGCCCTGGTGATCTTTGCCTCCTGGTCGAGCTACCGGGCGCTGGCCGGCGCCTACCTGTTCGGCGGCATCACCGCCATGCAGCTGCGTTTCCAGGCAATGGGCACCACGGTCAGCGCCCATATCCTGCAGATGCTGCCCTACTTCTTCACCATCCTGGTCCTGGTCATTTCCACCATCCGCCTGCAAAAAGGTGCCTCGCAGCAGCCGGAAAGCCTCGGCCAGCCCTATGACCGAGAGGATCGCAAATGAACCCGGTCGCCCATGAGCTTTATCAACGCATCAGGCGCGAGGGCGCGATCGACGGCAATGTGATCAAGGTCGATCGTTTTCTCAATCACATGGTCGATCCGTTCCTGATCGACCGGCTCGGCGCCGAGCTTTATCACAAGTTTGCCGAACGCAAGATCGACAAGATCATCACCGCGGAAAGCAGCGGCATCATGATCGCCCAGGCGATCGCCGGGCACTGCGGCGTGCCATTCATCTATGCTAAGAAGAAACGTCCCCTGACGATGCGCGAATTCTACGCCGCGTCAAGCTACTCATTTACCAAACAGGAGTCGACCACCCTGTATGTTTCTAAGGAGGTCATCCAGCCACGTGAGCGTCTGCTGTTTGCCGATGACTTCTACGCCGCGGGCTCGACCTGCAAGGCGATCGAGCAGATCATCGAACAGGCCGGAGCGACTCTGGTCGGCACTGCGGTGATCATCAACAAATCGGAGCGCCGCGACATCGAAACGATCCTGACTATGGATGATTTGACTTAACCGCGTGTACAAACCGAAAGGATTCTCTCTGCCACAAAGACACCAAGACACGAAGAAACGCAGGACCTTTTTATTCGAAGTGGTCATCAGACCAAGCAGAAACCACCGTTTTAAGCCATAAGCGGATCAAGAACTTTTCCTTGGTGTTCTTTGTGTCTTGGCGGCTGGGCTTTTTAACCATTAACCGGAACGGAGCAACCCATGTCGCCTGCAAGCCTGTTTATCCTGATGGCCCTGGTTGCCGGCATTTCGGTGCCGACCCAGGCCGGGATCAATGCGCAACTCGGCCTCTGGACCAGGTCGCCGGTCCTCGCCGCCACCATCTCTTTTGCCGTCGGCACTTTGACCCTGGTGATCTATACCTTCGCCACCCGCATCCCCCTGCCAGCACTCGCCGGGATCGGCGCACACCCCTGGTGGATCTGGACCGGCGGCGTGCTCGGCGCCTTTTTCGTCACCGCGACGATCATCCTGGTCCCCAAGCTCGGCGCCACGACCATGGTGACGACGGTTCTGGCCGGCCAGATGTTCGCCTCGCTGCTGCTCGATCATTTCGGCCTGCTCGGCTATCCGCTGCACCCGATCAGCATCGGCCGAATTGCCGGTGTGACGCTGGTCTGCGTCGGAGTCTGGCTGATCAAGGCTTTCTAAAGCGTGCAGCCATTTCCTGAGGGTTTCCCAAACCACATGGGTTTGCGCTATAGTTGTGCAGAACAGAGAAAGGAGACGACCATGAAACGACTGATTCGCGCCGGGAGCGTAGCGGCGGCCAGTCTGCTGGCAGGCAACGCGGCGGCCCTGGAAACCGGCACCCCGGCACCTGATTTTACTGCAGCATCGACGCATGGCGAGATCGTCCTCAGCCGGATCCTGGCCGCAGGGCCGGTCGTACTGGCTTATTATCCCGCTGATTTCACCCCTGGCTGAACCAATGAAATGAAGGCTTTTCAAAACGACATCGCACGTTTTGAAGAGCTCAGCGCCCAGGTCCTGGGCGTCAGCGGCGACTCACTGCAAACCCACCGCGATTTTGCCGAAGAACTCGGTCTGCAGTTTCCGCTGCTGGTCGATGACGGCAGCATCCGCAAAGACTACGGCAGCGGCCGGATCACCCACCTGATCGACCGCAACGGCATCGTTCGTTATGTGCACAAGGGGATGCCGGACAACGAAAGACTGCTGCAGGAAATCCGCAGCCTGCCGGACTGATCGCATCATCGCCTGCGCACGACTTCGTCGCCGGGCATGGCCATTTTCATGGCAACTGCCGATATCTTGCAGCAACGGCCACGCGTTTATGCTGGCTCTCAGATGATTTTCTCATGGGCACCGCATGCACCAGCAGAAACTGAGCGACCCGATCCTGATCGTCGAAGACGACCACAACACCGCGGCACTGATTGCGACCTACCTTGAACGTGAAGGGTTCAAGACGCAGATTGTCCATGACGGCGCCGAGGCACTGGCCCTCGCCCGCCGCCAGACGCCCGGTTTCGTCGTCCTCGACATCATGCTGCCGGAGGTCGACGGCTGGGAGATCTGCCGTGAGCTGCGCAAGCTCTCCGAAGTACCGATCCTGATGCTCACCGCCCGCGAGGAGGAGATAGACCGGGTGCTCGGCCTCTCTCTCGGCGCTGACGATTACGTGGTCAAACCTTTCAGCCCGCGCGAACTGGTGGAACGGGTCAAGGCGATTCTGCGGCGCACCTCACGGCGGGTGGAACCGGTTTGCGTGCTGCGCCACGCCGACCTGGTCCTCGATATCGACAAGCGCCGGGTGACGCTTAACGAACAACCGGTGGAACTGACCGCGGTGGAGTACAAGCTGTTGCAGGCCTTGATGAGCGCGCCGGGCAAGGCCCTGTCCCGCGATGACCTGCTCAACCATATTTACCGGCACGGCGAGGCGGTTGTTGACCGGGTGGTGGATGTGCACATCGGACATCTGCGCCAGAAACTCGCCGACGATCCGCTCGCGCCACGCTATATCGAGACGGTGCGCGGCTTCGGCTACCGCTTTGCCGACCGGGAACAGCCATGAAAGTTCGTTTGCACTGGAAGCTGGTGCTAGTGACGACAGTCCCGGTGATCGCCCTGATCACCGGCATCATCTGGCTGGCCTTCGACCAGTTGGCGGCCGACTACTTCATGGTGCTGATGGACAAGTACATGGTCTCGCCGACCGACACGCACCGGGCCTTCCTGACCGCAGTGCACCGCTACCTGCTTTGGGCGAGCCTGGTCGCTCTCGGCCTGGCCTTCCTGCTCAGCTACCTGTTGACCCGGCGCGTACTGCGGCCGCTGGTGCAAATGAGTGACGCCAGCCGGCAGATTGCCGCCGGCAATTTCACGGCCCGGGTCGAAGCCATCCGGGGAGACGAAATCGGCGAGCTCGGCGAGGCCTTCAACCGCATGAGCGACAGCCTGGAACGGCTCGAACAGCTGCGCAAGTCGATGGTCTCCGACGTTGCCCACGAGTTGCGTACGCCGCTGACCAATTTGCGCGGCTACCTTGAAGGATTGAGCGACGGCGTCATCCCGCCGGATAAGGCGACGTTCGAGATGCTGCAGCAGGAAAACCTGCGCCTGGTCAACCTGGTTGAAGACCTTGGTCAGCTGGCCCGGGCCGATGCTGCCCGGGCCTTCCTCGATCGCCGGCCGGTCGACCTGGCCGACTGCATCGAAGAAATGCTCAACCTCTACCGCATGAATGTCGACGACAAGCAGATCCGCCTCTCAACCCGGTTCGCGGACGATGCGTCAACCGTACCAGCGGACCGTGACAAGCTTCTGCAGGCAATGCGCAACCTGATTGACAATTGCCTGAAATACACGCCACAAGACGGCAGGGTCACGATTACCACTGCCCGGACGGCTGGCGGCGTGCGCGTCGACTTCATCAATGATGGCCCGGGCATACCGCCGGCAGAGCTCCCCTATGTCTTCGAACGCTTTTACCGTGCTGAATATTCCCGCTCGCGGGACGCCGGTGGTGCCGGCATCGGCCTGGCGATCGTCAAGCAGCTGATCGAGGCACATAGCGGCCGGGTCGGCGCCGAGAGCACGCCCGGCGAGACCCGTATCTGGTTCGAGCTCCCCGCCTGACCTTATCCCTCTTCCCTCTCACCTCTTGCCTGTGTTTAAAAAACTTTACCGAATCTTTACCATGCCTTTTTTGTCTGTTTACAGCCTTTTGCTACGGTTCTGTCACAAGAACCGCAATCTGCAAGGACGAAGCTCATGCAAACATCATTAGTCGTTACCGCAATCCTGCTGACCCTGTTGCTGCACGTTTGCACCGCCACAGCGGAGGCTCCCCCGGGGATGGCAAACGCCACCTTCGTCGTCCATTGCTATGACGTCGGCGCCCATGCCCTGGAAGGCAAACCCGGGGTGCTCGCCGTCGAACGCGGCTGGAGCGGCTCGCGCGAAGTCGACCGGGTGGTGTATAATCCTGAAGAAGTATCGATCATACAACTCGAAGCCTGGCTCAAGGCCTCGGGCACCTACGTCAGCACTGAGGAGCAGGCGACGAGCACTGAGCCGGCAAAGGAGATGTCACAATGAAAAGACGCAACTTTCTCAAGAACACGACGGTTGTGGTTGCCGGGACCTCGGTCTGCCTGGCCACTCTCAACTTAATCGATGCACGACTGATGTCGGCATTTTCGCCCAGCACTGCCAGCGCGGCAGAACAGATCAAGGCCTATTCCGTCGCAGAAGGGCAGTACATCATGACCGAAACCGTTGCCAAGAGCGCCGCTGAATGGCGCGAGCTGTTGACCCCGGAACAATTCCATATCCTGCGCGAAAAGGGGACTGAACCAGCGTATACCGGCATCTACGACAAACATTACGCAGCGGGCATCTACCGGTGCGCCGGCTGCGGCCTCGACCTGTATGCCTCCGAGGATAAATTCGACTCGGGAACCGGCTGGCCGAGCTTTACCCGCCCCGTTGCCGAGGAAAATATCGCCACCGAAGAGGATTTCAGCTTCTTCATGAAGCGCATCGAGCTGCTCTGCGCCCGTTGTGGAGGTCATCTTGGCCACGTCTTTGACGATGGCCCGCAACCGACCGGCATGCGTCATTGCATCAACTCGTTGTCTTTGACATTCGTCGCCGGCAAGTAAGGGAGAGACGGCATGAAACGCCTGCTCAGCATACTCGTCAGCCTGATCATCGTGGCCACTTTTGCCGTTGCTGCGACGATCGACAAAAAGGGAGAGATGAAGGATATGGAAGAAACCATGACGGCCAAAGCGATCTTTGCCGGTGGCTGCTTCTGGTGCATGGAGCCGCCTTTTGAAAAGCTCGAGGGTGTCCATGCGGTGGTCTCCGGCTACATCGACGGCCACAAGGAGAACCCGACCTACCAGGAGGTTTCGGCGGGCACGACCGGCCACACCGAAGCCGTGGAGATCACCTACGACCCGAGCAAAATCAGCTTTGCAGAGTTGCTCGAGGTATTCTGGATGAACATCGACCCGACCGATGCCGGCGGCCAGTTCGTCGACCGCGGCAGCCAGTACCGCACCGGCATCTACTATCTCGACGACGAACAGAAACAGCTGGCCGAAGCATCAAAACAACGGCTTGGCAAATCCGGGCGCTTCGATAGCCCGATCGTCACCGAGATCGTAGCCGCGACACGATTCTACCCGGCCGAGGACTACCACCAGGATTACTACAAGGAGAGTCCGGTCCGCTACAAGTTCTACCGTTACAATTCGGGCCGCGACCAGTTCATCAACCGGGTCTGGGGCAAGGACGAGAACTGATCCGGCCGCTTGACCAAGACCGCAACAGAAGCCCCGGCACTTTACCGGGGCTTTTACTCTTTGACCCGGTGACCAACGGTGCCCCGGTTTGCCGCACGAACCGACTGCAAAAAGTTGTCGATCTCGCGCGTCATCTCTGCGCAGACCGCGCCTTCCGTATTCGCCGGGATCGGCACCGGGACCAGGACCAGGCCGAGCACCGTGTCTGTGCCCTCCCGGGTGCTCTCGAAAGAGGTCACCACGCTGCCGTCCTTGACTTTTAGAAGGTCGGCCCTGAGCGTCGACACCTTGTCGGCGCTTTCATAGCCGACGACCCCGTAAGCGGTCACATAGAAAGGGCCGGTAAACGGCGACCGGATAGTCTCTCCGTCCCAGTTCAGGACATAGTCGATGCCCAGCTTGCCAAGGCGCTCACGGACCGCGGACTGGCCGAGGATTGCTTCCAGATCGCTCAGCCCCTTGGGATAGTTGCTGCGTGACAGCCAGGGGAACAGCTGGTCGCGCAGTTCGCCTTGCCGCAGCGGCTGCAGGGACAGGTCGTTGTCGTCGATTTCCTCGAGCATGCAGCTTTCCAGGCGCTGCTTGTCCGGCGCCTGGCCTTGGTCATAAACCGGCCCGACCAGGGCCAGGGTCACCGGGTCATCGGCCTCCGGTCTTGACGCCTTGACTGCTGCTTTGGTCACCACGGCTGCCGGCAGCCTGGCAGTCAGAGGCTGCTGTTGATCCAGCCGGGCCAGCAGCACCGATATGGCGTCCCAAACCGCTCCCCGGGCAACCGTGTCGAATTTTTCGGCAGAGATTCTGCGTGGCAGGCCACCCTGGCCGGGCAAGCTGCCCGATCCGCCGGGCGGTGACGCAGCGGACCGTTTTGCAAAATCGAGCCCATTGACCTGCCAGGAGTGGATATGCTGTCCCCCGGCGAAGAATTCGAACTGGTAGATTACCCCGACCGCGATGATCTGCTGGTCGAGATGCGAGGGCATCGAGACGATGTTCGGCACGATGACGAACGCCAGATCCGGTTCGGCAATGCCCTGCTGCAAAGTATCGAGGTAGCGCACCTCGGCAAAGGTTTCGCTAAAGGCCAGGTCGAGGGCCTGCCGTGTCGCGTCCGCAGGGTTGTTGTGAAAGGTCAGCTGATAGTCATCGGCGGTCGTGTGGTAGAAGTTATGGTCATAAAAATCGGCAGGAAAGTACACGCCGACCGGTGCCGGGAAGCGCTCCACCGCGGGGTCGTAGCGGACCCTGTCAATCGTCATGGCGGTCGTTTCTACCACCGGTGTGCAACCGGTCTGTACCAGCAGGATGACGCTCAGCGCCACAGCTGCCATGATGCGTAAATCAAGCATGTCCGCCTCATCGCTGAAAGAGCATGACTGCAAGTCAAAATATAACAGCTCGCCGAGGAGCTGCCTAGCGCTGGCAGGGCTGACAGCGGCCGGCAAGTGGCGGTGTTCGCAGGATTATTCGATACCGACCAGGGCCTTGATGTATTGCATCCTTTCGTGCGCAGACGGGTCTTCGCTGCGGGCATGGCTCAATCGGCCACGGAAATCTTCCAGTCGGGCAAAGCCATGCGCCTGCATCCAGTCCCGGAGGAAGTCGAGGATCAGGTCGATCTGGCCGAGCCCGTTGCGATACAGGGTCGAACAGACCTGGACGACGGTTGCGCCGGCCAGAACTTGTTTGACCAGGTCCTGGCCATTATGAACGCCTGTCGTGGCCGCCAGGTCAGACGCAACTTTCCCGGCCAGCAGAGAGATCCAGCGCAAAGCATCGCAAAGCTCTGCCGAGGTGCTGTAGGGATTGCCGCCTGCCAGCTGCAGAGTATCGATATCGATATCAAAGCGATAGAACCGGTTGAACAGCACCAGGGCATCGGCCCCCCGCCTGGTGACCTCCCCGGCGCTGTCTCCGGGACCGCACCAGCCGACGGTGAACGGCGGCCCGGCGGCCCGGTCGTTGCCGAGCCGGTCGGCAAGATGAGCCAGGGAAGAAAAACATGGGCCGATTTTCAATGCAACGGGGAGCTCCACGGCGGCACGCACCGCGGCCAGAATCTGCGTATAACGCTCCTCGACCTGAGTTCCGTCAAGCGACGCATCATTCGGCAAGAAACCGATGTTCAACTCCAGGCCATCGGCACCGGCGTCGGCGAGCTTGGTGGCATATTCTGTCCAGCGCTCGGCGCTGACACAGTTAACGCTGGCGAAAACCGGTACGGCAACGGCCTGTTTCGCCTCGCTCACCAACTGCAGGTATTCCCTCGGGCCGAAGCTGCGGCCAAAGCCGTAAAGATAATCGTAGGCTTCGGTATGCGCGGAATGCTGCGACTGCCTGGCTAGCTCGTCGACATCGGCCTGAATCTGTTCTTCAAACAGCGATTTCAGCACGATCGCACCAGCCCCCGCTGCGGCGGCCTGCTGTACTCCCTCAACGGTCCCGGTCAGCCCGCAGCTTGAGACAATCAGCGGATTCTTCAATTCAAGACCCATATAGCGTGTCGTGAGATCGATCATCTTTGCCTTCCTTTGTCAATCGGGTCCCGGTCATCGGCATTGCCGAAACAGGCCGGGACGGTGAGTATATTGCCGTGCTGGACGAATGTCTCTGCCCAGTTTATCACAGCAGGCAGAGATCTGCTGTTCGCAGCAAAATGCTGTTGCCTGCAGCAGGTTGCCGGCAAGAAGCCCCTGAGCAAAACTAATTCAAGAACTGATCATAAGCAAAGCCTCGTTGCTTTTGACCGAAGGGATTCACGTGTTTCGGCGACCGGTGCCAAACATCTGGGCGGCCTGAGAATCGCAGAATCGCGGCTGCCCCTGCAGGCCGGCTGTTTTTCAGCTTGATTCACCCTTCTCTTCAAGCTATCGTCGAGTTCTTTCGAATCATATCCCAGGGAGGTAGCAAGCCATGAAACTTGCTAAATCCATTTTAAAAAAGTTCACACCCTTTTTTCAGAACCGGTCATTCTTCCTGCAGGGGCAGATGGACATCAACCCCAGGTCTCGCTGGAACAACGCCTCTCTCCGTCGTGACACCGGCGGCTTCTACCCAAAAGGGGATGAATCAAAACGGCAAATCAAAAACTTGGAACCCTGGGACAATACGCGCAGAGACATGATCATTCTCATGTTGCGGACTTTAGTCGAAAAGAACATTGCAGGGGCGTTTGCTGAGCTTGGAGTTTACAAGGGAAGTACCGCCAGGCTGGTTCATCATTACGCACCGGAACGGCAACTACATCTTTTCGACACCTTTGAAGGGTTCACCGACCGGAGTGTCAGCGCGGAGAAAGATCATACCGCCTTCGAGACCAAGGGGAGCAAATTTTCAGATACTTCGATTGCCCGGGTCAAAAAATTCATCGCGCCACAAAATGACAATATCTGCTTTCACCAGGGCTACTTTCCTGACAGTCTTCCCGAAGACTTTCCCGAGCAAAAATTTGCCTTTGTCCACCTCGATGCCGACCTCTATGAACCGACCCTGGAAGGCCTCAAATTTTTTTATCCGCGAATGAGCACCAAAGGCATCATCCTGGTTCATGATTACAATGCCTGGATCGGAGCACGCAAGGCCGTCGACGATTTTTTCGCTGACAAAGATGAAATGCCGGTTCCCATGCCGGACAAAAGCGGATCAGTGCTGATCATCAAGCAATAAAAGGCCACTGTAGCAGTCGCCTGTTATTGCGACTGCCTTACTTAGAGCCCCTTCTGAGCTGCAGGCATGAATCGGGGATCTTCATTGATATAAACTGTTCATCACGTTTATCACCGCCAGCTCCTTGGCCTTCGCCTCGATATCAATCGTCACATCAAGGCCTGCCCATTCCTCCGGGAAATCACTCATGTCGATCATCTCGGCATGGGGTTTCGGGTCATTGCCCTGCCAACCGTTCTTCGGCGATGAGAGATGAAAGTATGCTTCGCTGCTCCGGGCCTCCTTCCAGGTCTGAATAGATGCATCGGTGGCCTCTTCAACAGTCAAGCGGTCTCTATTGCAGCGGTGATGATGGACATCATAGACCAGTGGCAAGTCGAGTTCCTGGCAGACGGGCAATAGATCTTCGACCGTATAGGAGACGTCATCGTTCTCCAGGGTCAGCCGGGATTGAACCCGCTCAGGCAAGTACTGAAAATTATCACGCAGACGTTTCAGTGCTGTCTGCTTGTCGCCGTAAACACCCCCGGCATGAATATTAACCACATCGGCACCTATCATTTCGGCAAGCATCGCCTGATAGTCGAGTTCAGCGATTGACTTTCTGGTCACTTCAGCAGAGGGTGAAGACAAGAGGACAAACTGGTCGGGATGGAAGCTCAGTCGAATATCCCACTGTTCACGGAGTTGGTTGACTTTCTCCAGGCTTGCAACGATGCTGGCAAAATCGGGAAGAGAATCAAGGGTGTAGCCGACCACGGGGTGGGTGTAGCGAGGCAGGAACTGTGATGACACCCGGAATGCCCCGATACCGAAACGGTGGACCGCTTCCAGGGCCGTGACCAGGCTGTTTGCGTTTTCAAGGCAAAGCGTTGAAAGCTTCTGCAAACGCTCTTCCTCGCCGAGAGCCAGCAACGCCTTTGCCGTGGTTTGACGAAAACGAATTGGCTCATTGCGAAAGATGCAGCACAGGCCGAAACGCAACATGTCTTATCCTTTGGTCATTTGCAAACAGCAAAAAACTCCTTACCATTGTAGAAGGGGTGGGATCCGGCGACAAGTTGCAAAACAAAAGACCCGGAGAATTTGATGACGAATACCAAAGAGTGGGACCTTGTCGTTGAACTGCTGCGGCAGCAGACATTCGCCGTACTCGGCACGTCACGCCAGCAGCATGCCTATGCCAGCCTGGTTGCATTTTCGGCAACGGAATCTGGCAAGGGTCTCTATTTCGCAACCACAAGGGCCACACGCAAGTATCATAACCTCGCAATCGATAACCGGGTCAGCCTGCTCGTCGACAACCGTGCAGAGCTGCACATGCCACTCTACGAAGCAGCCGCGGTCACAGCTTACGGGGTTGCCGAAGAGATCAATGGTCAGGCCCGCTCAGAGGCAATGCAAGGCTATCTGAACAAGCATCCCCAATTGAAGACTTTTGCGATGGCGCCTTCTACCGCGTTCTTCCGGATCAATGTCGAGGAATACCATCTCGTGCAACGGTTCCAGAACGTCACCGAATTTTGTATGAACAAATGAACTACCTGGTCGATCTCTCCTCATCCTGCGATAAATCATCACAGGCAATCGGCGGTAAAGCCGCGATGCTGGGGGTCTTGCAGCAAAAAGGCTTTACGGTGCCTTCGGGCTATTGTCTGCCGGTCAATCTTTACCACGAGTTCCTTCACCAGACAGGCCTCGACAGATTCATCAGCATGGAGCTGCAGCGTAAAGATTTTGCCGCCATGCGCTGGGAAGAAATCTGGGATGTGTCTCTGCGCATCCGCAACCACTTCGTAACCCGCGTCTGGCCACAACAGATAAAGCAGAAGCTGCTCGAGGATATCCGGTCCTTCTCAACGCGTTGGCCGGCGACAGCTGTCCGCTCGACAGCACCCGGCGAGGATGCCAAATCTCAATCCTTTGCCGGCCTGCACGAAAGCCGGGTCATGTTGCGCGACTCAGCAGCCATTCTCGAGGCGATTAGAACCGTCTGGGCTTCGCTCTGGTCAGACGGTGCGCTTCTCTACCGGCATGAACTGGGCCTCGACCCAGGTAAGAGCGGTATGGCCGTGATCTTACAGGAGATGGTTGTCGGCGAGGTGTCAGGGGTTCTCTTTACCAGGGCACCACAAGACCGCAAGGTGATGATGGCTGAGGCGGTTTGGGGCCTGAACCAGGCGCTCGTCGACGGCACAATTGAACCGGATCGCTGGCAACTTGATCGTGCAACCGGCAAGGTGATTGAAAGACATGAGGTGAAACATACCGCAGCAATGAGGCCGGCCATTTACGGGGTCGCTTTACACCCCCTGGGTGAGCCGGAACGGCAGGAATCGCCCCTCAACGAGTCACGCTGTCAGCAGCTGCACCAGGTTGGTTGCGAGTTGGAAGAGCTTCTCGGTGCAGCGGTTGATCTCGAGTGGACCTTTTCTGGAGATCAACTGTACATCCTTCAGGCAAGGCCCGTGACGGCGACGTTGTCAGCACAAGCGAACGATGACAGGCCATGGTATTTGAGTCTCCATCGGAGCCTGGAAAACCTTGAAGAGCTGCAAGCTGAGCTGGAGCAAAAGGTCTTGCCCGGAATGGACCGTGATGCGCAACAGATGGCCCTGGCAAACCTGACGGCACTCGAGAATCGTGAGCTAGCAGAAGAGTACGTTCGACGCACAGGGATTCTGAACCGCTGGCTGCAGGTCTACAAGGAACAGTGTATCCCGATGGCTCACGGACTGCGGCTCTTCGGCGAGTTTTACAATGACCTCGTCAAACCGGAGGATCCGTATGAATTTGTCAGTCTGCTGCATTCTGATGATCTCCTGGCGGTGCAGAGAAACCGGCAGCTGAACAAGCTGGCTGCCATTTTGAGAGACGATCCGGCGCTGCTTAAACAGCTGCAAGAACATCAGGTCATTGCGCCCGCGCACCCGTTCAGGGCCATGCTTGATGATTTTGCCGAGCGTTACAGTGGCATGAACTGGGTCTTGCAGGGTGGCCTCGATCTGCACGGCTGGTTGATCAAGCTTGCCGAAGAGAAGAACGGATTTTGTGACTCAGCATCAGAGAGCAAGGAGAACGCTTTTCTGCAGACCCTTGACAGCGCGGAGCGGGAGTTTGCCGCCCGCATGCTGCAGGTTGCCAGGGCAAGCTATCTGTTGCGCGACAACGACAACCTCTACCTGGGCAAAGTGCGTGCCGGAGTGACTGCGGCCGAGCAGGAGATCCGCAAGCGTCTTGCGGCCGGAGCAGGGCAAGGCCTGGAGAACCTCCTGCCTGAAAAAGACTCTCCAAACCGCCTGTTCTCGAGAGATGAGAGCCCGCTAGACGACCGGTCGACCTCCACGGTTCAACAGCGCCCCCGTCAATTGGTTGGCCAGCCGGCCGGCCCGGGAGTCAGTTCGGGACTGGCCAGGGTGCTTGATGACAACAATACTCTGGCGGATTTTGCCAGAGGGGACGTTCTAGTCTGCGATGCGATAGAGCCGAACATGACCTTTCTCGCCCCTCTGGCGGCAGCGATCATCGAGCGGCGCGGCGGCATGCTGATTCACGGCGCGATCATTGCCCGTGAATACGGCATCCCCTGTGTCACGGGGATTCCTGACGCAACCAGGGTCATTCAGACCGGAGACATGCTGACGGTTGACGGCTATCTGGGCATTGTGACGATTGATCGCAAGGGTAGCTGAATCGATGCTTTTTAACGGGTACCCAGCAGCTTGTCCCTGAAGCTCTTGTTGATCGGCTTGTCTCCCAACCAGATACCAAAATAGGCCACCGCAAAGTCATGGCCTGGCACCCTGCCCATGACTTCTCCGTTGAGCCTCAACTCGGTGCCGTTTCCAGGGATATAGTTAATGCTGTAACGATCACCGGGCTTAACGTCCTGGAAAAAGCCGTAAAATTCTTCAAGCCTTTCTGCAAGTTCTCCATATTCTTCCGCTGACAGGTTGTCCTTGAGAAGTTTGTCCGAAGCATCGGCAAAACCCTTGGCTTCAATATCCCTGAAATATGAAAGCTCGAGTTTCTTCGCGACGCCATCAGTCCACTTTGATCCGGGGACGTCAACTGGCAGGTAAAAGCCGCCGGCATAGACATCGAATAACATCGCCCATTTAAGAACAGCAACACCCTTCAGGTTAAGCTCGATATCATTGACGAAAACCTGATCCTGAAAACGAACTTTATTGATTTCCTTTGCATGGCAAGGCATTGCGAATACGGCAATAACCGTCCCTGCCAAGATCAGCTTTGTAACGATAATGCGTATGATGTCCACAGCAATTCCCTTCATTCTTTAGTTTTGCACATCATAACAGAAAAACCACCTCCCCTGCATTTTGAACCTTGGAAAAGGTTCAATATAGACCTTTAAGTGACCGTAAATATTGTCAAAGCTGATTTTCTCGCTAAACTTTGTAATATTTTCGATTATTAAGACGTTGGAAACACAGATTAAACCGGCGAACCTAATGAATATTTTTATTCTTTCAACAATTCTTCTCTTTGTCTTTATGACCACGATCTTTGTGTTTGCTCTATGGCTAAAAGACAACAGCATCGTCGATGTCGCGTATGGTGTCGCTTTTGTCATAATTGGCTGGGTCGGCTTTATTATTCTCGGCAATGGCCACACGCGACAGTGGCTGCTCGTTATTCTGGTAACCATCTGGGGGGTGCGGCTTGCCGGACATATTTTTTTGAAGAAACAAGGGAAAGGCGAAGACTTCCGCTATCGCCAGTGGCGTGACGAATGGGGTGACACCTTTGTTTG
Source organism: Desulfuromonadales bacterium (assembly GCA_040882925.1). Classification (GTDB taxonomy): domain Bacteria; phylum Desulfobacterota; class Desulfuromonadia; order Desulfuromonadales; family BM103; genus JAFDBW01. Next base: position 11,140 of record JBFLJZ010000108.1, on the reverse strand, counting down.
GCGCAGCTTTCTCCAGGTTTTCATGTTGCAGGGTGCCGTCATATTTCTCGTGGCACTGCCGATACAACTGGTGATCAACGCCCCCGGCGAACCGCTCGGCCACCTGGACAGAATCGGACTGCTGATCTGGCTGTTCGGTTTCGGCTTCGAAGCCATTGGTGACTGGCAGCTTCTGCAGTTCAAAAAGGACCCGGAGAATAAGGGTAAGATCATTCAGCACGGGCTCTGGCGCTATTCGCGACACCCCAATTATTTCGGCGAAGCGGTGCTCTGGTGGGGCATTTTTTTGATCGCACTCAATGCACAATACGGAATATTAGCGATCATCAGTCCGCTGCTGATCGATTTTCTGCTGCTGAAAGTCTCCGGCATCCCGATGCTCGAGGCGAAATACGAGGACAGTCCTGAATTCATCGCATATAAAGCCCGGACCAACGCCTTGTTCCCGTGGTTGCCGAAGACTGGAGGGATGCATGAATAACGCGACACGTCATGCCAAAGGGCAGACAATCGCCGTCGTCGGTGGCGGGGTTGCCGGCATCGTTGCCGCCTATTTACTGCAACAGCACCACCAGGTCACCCTGTTTGAGCAGAACGACTACCTTGGCGGCCATACCCACACCATCGAGATCACCGATGGCGCCGATGCCGGGACAGCCGTTGATACCGGTTTTATCGTGCTCAATGATGCGACCTATCCCTTGCTCCAGAAATTTCTCGCGCATCTCGGTGTCGAGACCCGTGTTTCTGACATGTCCTTCGGCTTCCAGTGCCACCAGACGGGGCTGGTCTATGCCGGGACCGATGTAAACGGTTTGTTTGCCCAGCGGTGCAACCTGGTCAACCCGAAGTTTTTTCACTTCATTTTCGAGATTGCGCGCTTTTGCCGGCAGGCTTTGCAGGATCTTGAGCAGGACGCCGTTCCCCGGGTTTCGCTCGGTGAATATCTGCAGAGCGGCCGGTTCTCTGCCTACATGGTTGACAATTACCTGGTGCCGATGGCGGCGGCGATCTGGTCAACCCCGGCATTACGGGTGGTCGATTTTCCGGCCGGGCCGTTTCTCTATTTCTTCCGCAACCATGGCCTGCTCTCGATGCGCAACCGGCCGCTATGGAGAACCGTGGTCGGCGGCAGCGACAGCTACGTCAAGGCCTTCAGCAAAAACTTCCGGGGGCAGTTGCAGCTGTCCGCCCCGGTCCGCTCGATTCAGCGCGAGGACCAGCAGGTTGAGCTCACCCTGGACGACGGCTCGACGTTCAAATGTGACCAGGTGGTGATCGCCTGTCATGCCGACCAGGCGATTCGTCTGCTCGAAAGCCCGACCGAACTCGAGCAGCGCCTTTTGTCACCCTGGCGTTACCAGAAGAACCACACCGTGCTGCACACCGACTGCTCGGTCCTGCCAAAACTCAAACGTGCGTGGGCTTCCTGGAATTTCACCCGGGAACCGGGCGGTGATGCCGAGCACCCGGTTTACGTCACCTACTACATGAACCGGCTGCAGGGCCTCAAAGCCGACCGGGACTATTGCGTCACACTGAATCGCCGTGAACCATTCAGCGCCGAGCAGGTGGTCGCCGCAATGGATTACCATCATCCGTTGTACACGCACGAATCGATGGCGACCCAGGAGGACCTACCGCAGCTGAATGGGCAGAACCGGACCTATTTCTGCGGCAGTTATTTCGGTTACGGATTCCACGAGGATGCCGTCCGCGCCGGGAACGAGGTCGGCAAGGCTTTCGGAGTGTCTCTATGAACTCGAAGATCTATTTCGGTGAGGTGATGCATACCCGGATCGTCCCGGTTAAACACAGCTTCCGTTACCCGGTCTACTTTTACGCTTTTGAGCTCGATGAACTTCCCGAACTGGCCAGAAGCAACCCGCTGTTTGGCTACAACCAGCTGCGCCCGGTCGCAATCCATGATCGCGACTACCTGCTGCCCGGCTCACATGCGATCAAGGACAAGCTTAAATCCGTCCTCAGCAAGGCTGGATTTGAGAATGAACTGGGCAGGGTCATCCTGGTCACGGCCGCCCGCTATTGCAACTACATTTTCAACCCGATCAGCTTTTTCTACTGCCATGACCGTGACGACAGGCTGGCCTGCATCCTCGCACAGGTCAACAACACCTTTGGTGAAATGCACCTCTATCCGCTGATGACCGAAGAATCCGAATCTGTCGACGGCCGGTTGCGTTTTTGCACCGACAAACAGTTTCACGTTTCGCCCTTTTTCCCGCGCCAGGGGCAATACGAGTTCCGACTGACCCCCTTCGATGAGAAGATCGACAACACCATCCGGTATCACCTCAACGACCAGCTTGCATTGGTCGCACGGATGTTCGGATCTGCTGTACCACTGACAACATCGAGCCTGGCCAGGGCCGTCATCGCCCACCCGGTTTGCGCCAGCCTGACCATGCCGCGCATTCTCTGGCAGGCGGCCAGGCTGCACTGGCAAAGGAGGCTGCCCGTGTATGAAAAACCTGTCCCTAACAACGATTTGACCATTCGCCCGGTACCACCGTCAATGATCGATCGAATCGGCATGAACATGGTTATCGGCTTTCTCGACCGTCTCCCCGAGGGAGAACTGTCTCTGACAACTCCGGATAGGAAAAAAATGCATTTCGGTCAACCGGGGACTCAACCATCACTCGAACTGACGATCCGTGAATATCGCTTTTTCCGCCGGGTGATGGTCTCCGGCGATACCGGTTTCGGCGAAGCATACACCGATGGCGACTGGTCGACGTCAGACCTGCCCGGATTGCTGACCCTTCTGGCCAGCAACGAAGCGGTGATGGACGATCGCAGCATTATCACTTCGGCGATCGGCCGGGCGATCAATTACCTGCGGCACCTCAGACGCCCGAACACGATCAGAGGCAGCGATCGCAATATCCGTGAGCACTACGATTTGAGCAACGAGTTCTTTGCAACGTTCCTCGACCCGACCATGACCTATTCCTGCGCGCTCTTCAACGGGCCCGGCGACACTCTCGAACAGGCCCAGCGCAACAAGCTGCGGACGATCATCGACAAAGCAGGCATTGCTGCGGAGCATCACGTTTTGGAAATCGGCTGCGGCTGGGGCAGCTTTGCGATTGAAGCGGTGCGACAGACCGGCTGCCGGGTCACCGGCATCACTATTTCACGCGAGCAGCTCGAACTTGCGCAACAAAGAGTGGCCGCGGCCGGGCTGCAAGAACGGATCGAACTCCGCCTGTGCGATTATCGGCACATCGATGGCCGGTACGACAAGATCGTTTCCATCGAGATGCTCGAGGCCGTCGGTCACGCCGGTCTCGGACCGTTTTTCAAGGCCTGCCATGATGCCCTGCTGCCCGGAGGGAGTGCCGTGATTCAGGTGATCACCATTCCTGATCGCAAATATAATGCTTATCGCTACAGTTCTGACTGGATTCGCAAACATATCTTCCCCGGTGGGCATTTGCCGTCAATGGGGGCCATGAAGACTGCGGTCAGCCAGACATCAGATTTGCGCCTGGATGATGTCCAGGGATATGCGGCCGATTACGCCACAACCCTGCAGCGTTGGCGGCAAACGTTACTTGAGAAACAGCAGGAGATCAAGGCGATGGGGTTTGATGACGCTTTTATCCGCAAATGGGAGTACTACTTTGCCTATTGTCATGCCGGATTCAGGGCGGAGATTATCGATCTGGTTCAAATGGTCCTGAACAAACCCGAGTGAGACTGAAGGACATCATGCTGCAGCCTTTTGCCACGAAACTGCTGAATGCCACTTTTTACGAGGTCGGATGGTTGTGTTGTGTTCTCGGCGCGTCGTGGGGTTATCCGGTGACAGGAGGATTGCTCGCCCTGGCGCTGGTTGGCCTTCACCTGTGGCTGGCCAGCTCACGTCAAAGCGAGATCCTCCTGATTTTATCCTCCTGCCTTTTGGGTGTCATGGTTGACAGCAGCCAGCAGGCGCTCGGCCTGTTTACCTTCAAAACCGATTCATCATGGCCGCTCTGGCTGCCGCTGTGGGTCTTTGTCATCTGGGCCCAGTTTGCCACCCTGTTTCATTACGCCCTGTACTGGCTTAAAGGCCGTTATCTCGTTGCCGCTCTCTTCGGGCTGATCGGTGGACCGTTGGCTTACTGGGGCGGCATCCGCCTGGGGGCGGCTTCCTTTGGTGAGAACCCGACCGTCACCATCATCGTCCTGGCGTTGGTCTGGGCGGCGATCATCCCCGCTCTGGTTCGTTTAAGTGTCATTTTCGGTGACCAGGAAGGGGCTTATATGTGGCGTCGTTCAGGGTGAATATCAACTCAGCCAGCGACTGATCAGGTAGCTTCCGGAAGCGACCGATGTGCACAACACCGTTCCCCAGACAATATCAATCACAACCACCTTGACCGGCCAGTCCTTGAGCGTTGCCAGATTGGTCAGGTCGTAGGTTGCATAGGTGAAGAAGCCGAACAGCGCCCCCCAGACAGCGGCTTTCGCCAGCGACCCGCTGTCGATCGCCGGTTTGACCGCAAACAGAATAATGCCGGCGATATACATGAAGTAAAAAATGAAGGCTGCCGGCCAGTTGACGTCGGGGCTGAGCAGGTGGGCAAGGTTCTTCTGGTAAAGATCTTTGGCAAGGACGCCCAGCCAGAGCAGGTCAATGGCAAAAAATATCGGGATGGTCAACAGGTAGAGCTTGATATAAAACCAGGCGGACATGGCTCTCTCCATTCAATTAAGGTGTTTCAGTCGATTATACATGATTGCGCAGCTGCAGCTAGTGGAGAGGTTCAGATGAAACGGGAGAGAGAAAACCGATGAAAAGGGGACACCCTACTGGATTGTTTTCTTTGCCTCGGGCATCGCCCGGCGCAAAGCGAGTGTTACGTTGGCGGCAAAGATCAGTAGCGCCCCGCACCAGCCCACCAGGGTCAATGGCGGATCGGCGACGAGCAGCGGGCCGAGCAGGGCCGCCAGAAGAATCCGGCTGGATGAGATGATCGAACCCTCGACTGCGGTGACGTAGAGGAAACCGAAGGTGATCAGGTACTGCCCGATGACCCCGGCGACCGAACAGCTAAGCAGGAAAAACAGTTCGATAGCATTCGGCAGGAAGAAGAACGGGTGAAATCCGGCCAGCATGATCGCCGCGCCGAGGCCGAACATGAACAGGAGAATGGTCTGTGAATCGTGGTGACGCCGGCTGACGTTGAGGTAGATAATCGCCACGGCGGCGCTCATGCCGGAGCAGAGTCCCCAGAGGCTGGCCCAGCCCGGATCGATCTTGTCCGGCGCGAGCACCAGCCAGATGCCGGCGCAAGCGACCAGGACAATCAGCACTGACAGCGGGTCGCGCTGGCCGCGCAGGAACACCCAGGAGAAGACCGCGACGAACAAAGGGTAGGTCATGTTGAGGATGTTGGCCTCGGCCAGCGTCCCCGTCTCAACCGCCTTGTAGAAGCAGAACACGGCGACGGTGTTGGCCACAGCGCGACCGACCAGCAAGTGAAACTTCACCGGCTGGGGCCGCTGCCGTTGCAGGGTCATGATCAAGGCGGCCAGGACAAAGCCGAGCAACAGCCTGGCGAAGACGAAATAGGCCGAGGGGATGGTCACGTAGTCGGCAGACCAGCGAATGATTACGGTGGCCAGGTAGAAGAAGAAGGCCGAGCCGAACACGGCGCACAGGCCAAAGGTCTGGCGGGAGAGGCCGTGCGTGCCAATGGGCGTCGAAAGATTCATTGCTGCTCAAACTAGCATGGGGACACTCAAAAGGGACACCCTATATTGAGTGTCCCCGTTTCTATTGTTGATGGTGGTTTATGAGATTGGTGGAGGACCTTTCTCCCACGATTTAATTTATCGGGTATTATTAAGACCTCTCGTTGCAGCTGTTGTTCACCATACTCAAGGGATGGTCATGGAACATTTAGACATTCGGAATAGAGCCAAAGGAGCACTGGTCGGGGCCTTCATCGGTGAAGCTTTAGCCATGGGCCCTCATTGGTACTACAATCTCGAAGAGTTGAGACGCGATTATGGAGATTGGATCAGTGACTATACTGACCCTCAACCGAATCGCTATCATGCCGGTCTAAAAGCTGGCCAACTCACTCAGGCAGGTTATCTGCTGAAAATGATGATGCAATCATTGGCTGAGTTTGGCGATTATGACGAAAAAGATTTCTGCTTTCGAATGGATTCTCAGCTGTTCCCTTTGCTTGATGGAACACCGATTTCAGGTCCCGGAGGCTATACAAGTCAATCTATCCGTGAAGCATGGCGTCGTCGTGTCGAACAAGGATTGCCTTGGAGCGAAACCGGTGGTCATGCCGACACCACTGAGGCAATCGAACGCACTTTGTCAATAGCAGTACTTTACGCACAACAACCGCATAAGCTCGCAGAGGCGATAGCTAGTAATACTCTTTTGACACAGACCGATGACACTGTGGTCTCTATGACCGTTGCATACGGAGCTGTTCTCGGAATGTTGGTGCAGGGGCATCAATTGGACGCTGAGCTATCGGGTAAGCTCATGAAGCTTGTAAAAACCAATCAACTCCCTTTCCATGCCGTTACCAGCGATAATTTGCAGCCACCTAAGCCTGGAGATCCAGACCCTCCACGTGCTGGTCGCTTCACATCACCTGACGCCCTCCTAACCCCTTCATACATGGCTAAGGCAGCCGTTGATCAGGATATTCACATAGAACCCGCCTGGAAAGTTTCCATTGTCTATGGTATGCCTTGCGCCATCTACCACCAATTACCGGCAGCATATTATTTGGCTGCTCGTTTTCATAATGATTTTGAATCTGCCGTGCTTCATGCTGTCAACGGCGGTGGACAGAATCAGGCTCGTGCAATGTTAACAGGTGCATTGACGGGAGCATTAGTTGGACAAAAAGGAATACCGAAACGCTTTATAGACGGTCTGGAAAATCATGACGAACTGTTACATCTATCATCCCGCGTCGCCGATTTGATTGATAAATAATCAATAGACATCCGTTCCCAAATAACCGTTTTCGTTTAGATTAAATTCCCTCTTAAATGTGTCCATGAATAATAAGCTGTTTTTTGCCTCACAAGTCGTGACATATGAGAACGGTCATGAAAACTGTTTGACAACCTGCGCCAAACCCTTATTTTTGAATAAGTGCGATCAGAAGGAGGTTTTTATATGAACAATACGTTGCTTGCTTCTGCCAGCAGAATTCTGTGGCGACTGATCAAGGCTGAGGGTGCCAACCCCGATGCTATATTCTTGGAGGCTGGCCTGGACACGGCTCTTATCAACGTCGCCTCTGCTCGTTATCCTGTCGAAAATGCCAGAAAAGCATGGCACCTTGCAGCAGACTGTATCCAAGATCCCTGTTTTGGAATTCGCGCAGGCTTGCACTGGCTTCCCAGTGATCTGCATGCTCTCGGCTACGCTTTTCTTGCCGGAAGAACACTGCATACCGGATTAAGTCGGGTTGCCCGCTACAATGAGGTGGTCGATCAGGTGATTCACTTCATTGTGAAAGAAGATGATGAGCATTTGATTTTACACTATGACAATGCGCGGAAGGATTTACCAGACATCCCTGCTCTTGAAGATGCCCGTTGGAGTATTGTGCTAACGATGTGCAGAACGGCCAAACCAGAAGGCATTTCACCCGCACGAATTGATCTAACCCACTCGACCATGAAATGCAGAAAAGCATATGAGGATTTTTACCGCTGTCCTGTTAACTATTCACAACAACAATCTGCCATCTACTTTAAACGTGCTGATGTTTATGAAACTCTTACTGCGGTCAATACAGAGGTCGCAGAAGTCAATGAAAAGGCCCTGATAGACTATATCAATCGTTTCCGAAAAGATGATATTCAACATAAAGTGGCTCGTGTGATTACTGAACTGATGGCCTCTGGCCAGTTGAGTGATGATAAGGTGGCAAAGGCTCTCGGGCTGAGTTCACGAACGCTTCAACGCAAGCTCTCCGGCGACGGGACAACATTCAAGCAGATTTTGGAATCGGTTCGAAAAAAACTCGCCATGGTCTATATCAGTGATGAACGACTATCATTCTCTGAAATCAGTTTTTTGTTAGGTTTCTCAGAGCAGTCGTCATTTTCAAGGGCGTTCAAGCGCTGGACAGGCAAGTCTCCAACACACATAAGGCAACAAACATCTTGTTATAAGTAAAAAAAACCCCACGTCACGGTTTTTTATGGAGGGGGGAATAACGCGGGGCAATATCAATAGTGAATGATTATAATTGAATTTTTGATTTTGTCTTGACCGCAAGTGACAACTGTTTGGCTATCAGCGCCATAAAGCTTTACTCATGATGTCCAGTAAAACCACGCAAAACGGTCAAAAGGGCGCCGAATTATTCTTGTGCAGTTTCTTGTTTTTGTCTGAGTTTTTCATCTGACAGAATTTACTTTTCAATCTACACCTCCAAACGTTCAAAACATGGCCTGCATATACCATGGCTTGTTGTACTGGATGGGCCGTTACGCATCCGCAAGAATTGACCACACCAAGCACAGATAACAATCATTCTTTCCGAACTGTCACGTGCTGCCACGGAATTTTCTGTTTTTTCTAAAGGCTTCATCGATCTCTTGATATCTCTGATAAATAATTTAGTTTTCTCTAACGACAAGATAGAAAAATCTTACCGTCCCGTCTTGTCCATTCATGACACCTTCTTGACAATCCGCGCCAAAACACTAGTTTTCTAAAATAAAACTCCGTAAGCTTCACCAGTAAGAGACCGTTCAAAACTAAACAAACCGCCGGTCAGCAGAGGCTAACAGTAGCGGTCAAAGGTTATGCATTATCCTGTTGTATTTGAGTTTGCGAAGTCTAGAGAAAGGGTTCAGGGGTGTTCAGGGGATTCTACTGAAAGCCCTACTACTGATTTCCTGATACGTAAGTTTTTCTATCGTCGTCCAAGCTTGGACATCCTGCAAAAGAACTAGCCACTCCGCTTTCCCGGGTGGCCTTTATCTGTGGATTAAACTATCTCCTAAAATATGTCGATCAACAATAGGCGGGTCTACCTCTCGAAACCGGTGTATTTATATTAGGCATGTTTCACACGGTCCGTTTCGGCAGAACCAGACTGATGACAAACAACAGGCTGGCAGCGACCACGACGGATGGCCCTGCCGGAGTGTCCCAGGTATAAGAACCGTAGATGCCGCCAGCGACTGCCAAACAACCGATCATACTGGCCAAAACCGCCATGATTTCCGGGCTGGCGGCAAAGCGGCGTGCGGTTGCAGCCGGGATGATCAGTAGCGAGACAACCAGCAACAAACCGACCACCTTCATCATCACTGCTACGATCAATGCCATCAACGCCAGAAAGAACCAGTTACTCCGGTCGACAGCAACTCCCTCGACCCGCGCCAGGTCTTCGTGGATCGTGATTGCCAACAGCGGCTGCCAAAGCCAGAGCAGTCCGGTTAACGCCAGCCCGCCGCCACCGAAAATCCAAGCAAGATCGGTCGCGCCGATAGCAAGAATGTCGCCGAACAAGTACGCGACCAGATCAATCCGTACATCCTCCATAAACGCCAAAGCCACCAGGCCGACAGAGAGTGAGGCGTGAGAAAGGATGCCCAGAAGCGTATCGCTTGCAAGCAGACGTTGTCGTTGGCTGAAGAATAGAAGAAGCGCCAACACCTGACAAGTTGCCAGTATGCCGAGAGTTAAATTGATCTGCAACAAAAACCCGAACGCGATGCCGAGCATCGCTGAGTGGGCCAGAGTCTCACCGAAGTAAGCCAACCGTCGCCAGACAACAAAAGAGCCGAAGGGTCCAGAAATCAATGCCACACCAAATCCGCCAGCCAAGGCCCGGATCATGAAATCATCGAGCACACTTTCCTCCTTTGCAGCAATCGCAGGTGTTGTCGTGGCGATGGCTCTGGTCGTGGGTGTAAATAGCCAGGTTCTCGACTGCCTGCGGACCGAACAATTCAAGGTAGGATGGGTCATTGGTAACCGCTTCCGGGGTTCCGCTACAGCAGATATGCTGATTCAGACAGATGACCCGGTCGGTGGCTGCCATCACCAAGTGCAGATCGTGAGACACCATCATCACAGCGCACTGATGTTGATTGCGGATTCGGGTGATCAACTGATAAAGTTCCATCTGACCATGAACATCGACTCCCTGCACCGGTTCATCGAGCACCAACAGGTCAGGATCCCGCATCAGCACCCTTGCCAACAAAACCCGCTGTAGTTCACCGCCGGAGAGACTCTGCATGGTCGATTCGAGAACATGTGGAGCGCCGACCTCCTGCAACACCGATTCGATCGTATCGGATTGGTGTTTCCCAGCCATGCTCAAGAATCGCTTGACCTTGATCGGAAAGGTCGGGTCGAGGTGCAAGCGCTGCGGCATATAGCCGATGCGGAGACCGCTAAGCCGTTTGACATGCCCAGAGGTTGGCTGAAGCAAACCGAGTGCAATCCTCACCAAGGTCGTCTTGCCTGCACCATTGGGACCGATGATTGTCAGGATTTCCCCGGCAGCGAGTTGCAGGCTAACCTGGTGTAAAATGTGACGTTTGTCGATTAGCAGGTCGATGTTGCTGAGTTCCAATAGATTGTCCATTTGGTGATCTATCCGCTGCATTCCGGGCAAAGGCCCATGACTTCAATCGTCTGACGAACCGGCTGGAAGCCGATATCACTCGCACTCTGCATAATGGCCGCATTGATTTCGGGCGCATTTATCTCTGCCAGAGCGTGGCAGGATTTGCAGATCAAAAAATGTCCGTCGTGCGATTCACCCGGCTGAACACAGCCAACATAAGCATTTAGTGAAGCAATCCGGTGGACCAGCCCCATCTTCTGTAAAAAGTCGAGGGCCCGGTAAACAGTTGGTGGAGCCGTTCGACCATCTGCCTGCAAGTGCTCTAAGACTTCATAGGCACCGATCGGCTTGTGTTGCTGCCAGACCAACTCCAGGACCCGTTGACGGATTGCAGTGAAGCGTTGTTTTTGTTGCCTACAGAGCATTTCAGCCTGTGCCAGCGCATCATTGACACAGCGCTGGTGGTCTGCGTTCTGGCAGTGGAAACTTATTGGCAGTTTTGCTGACATGAAAAACGCCTCCGGCCGGCTTGATTTTTT
>JBFLJZ010000014.1:0-3598 GCA_040882925.1 Desulfuromonadales bacterium | reverse complement strand
TTCTGGAAAAGAAAGTCGAAGACCTCACCACCCGCCTTGAAGAGAGCGGCGCCAAGCCCGCGGTGAAGAAAACCGTCAAGCGCGTGTCGTCGACCAACAGTCCGGCAGCAAAAACCGGCACCAGGACGGGTTCACGCAAGAAGCAAAACAACGAGGCGTAATCCATGCGGATGTCCACCAAAGCGCAATATGCGGTTCGGGCCATGGTCAACCTGAATCTGCATTCAGATGGCGCGCCGGTTTCTTTGCGCGATATCTCTCTGCGTGAGAGTATTTCGCTGACCTATCTTGAACAGCTTTTTGTCAAATTGCGCCGCGGCCAGATTGTCAAAAGCGTGCGCGGCCCGGGAGGAGGTTATCTCCTGGCCAGGCCTGCGTGCGAAATCCAGGTCGACGAGATCATCGACAGTGTCGAGGAGTCCCTGGTCCCGGTCGCGTGTATGGACCAGAAGCATGGCTGTCTCTGTGATGAACAGTGCGTCACACACAATGTCTGGCAGGGTCTGGGAGAGAGGATCAGGGACTTTCTCGCCTCTATTACTCTCGAGGAACTGACCCAGGAAGCAAAAAGCATGTCGAGCGGATCGAAAAAACGCTCTGGATAAAATATAAAATGGAGGATAGAGAGTTGAGCAACATTTATCTCGATTACAACGCCACGTCACCGGTCAGGCCTGAGGTCCTCGAGGTGATGCTACCTTTTTACCGGGAAAAATTCGGCAACCCGTCCAGCGTTCACTGGGCAGGACGACAGGTCTCCGGCGCCCTGGAGAAGGCGCGCGAGCAGGTTGCCGCGCTGATCAATGCTTCGCCCGCGGAGATTGTCTTTGTCTCATGCGGCAGTGAAGGCGACAACATGGCCATCAAGGGGACGTTGGACGCCCTGAAGGCAAAAGGCAATCATATTATTACCACCGCGGTTGAGCATCCTGCGGTCCTTGAAACCTGCCAACATCTCGAAAAGCATGGCTATGATGTGACCTACCTGCCGGTCGACAAGGACGGCATGCTCGATCTTGCCGACCTGGAGGCTGCAATCAGCGATAAGACCGTATTGATCTCGGTGATGTGGGCCAACAATGAGACCGGCAACATTTATCCGATCGAAGAGATTGGTCGCATTGCCAGGAAGTACAACATCCGGTTTCATACCGATGCGGTCCAGGCCGTCGGCAAGATCCCGGTGGATGTGCAGAAAGCCAACCTCGACCTGCTGGTGATCTCCGGGCATAAAATCGGTGCGCCGAAAGGAGTCGGCGCGATCTATATAAGGCGCGGTACGCGAATGTCCGCTCTCATTCACGGCGGTCACCAGGAGCGTAATCGTCGCGCCGGGACACAGAATGTCGCTGGTATCGCCGGCCTGGGCAAAGCCTGTGAGCTGGCATTGGCCGAACTGGAGAATTATTACAGCCGTGTTCGGGGTTTGCGCGATCGCCTGGAAGACGGTGTGTTGAGCCAGGTCTCTGAAATCAAGCTGAACGGAACGCCTGATCGTGAGAAACGTCTGCCGAACACTCTGAACGTCAGCTTCGCATACATCGAGGGCGAATCCTTGTTGCTCAATCTTGATATGTTCGGTATCGCCGCATCGTCCGGGTCTGCCTGTACTTCAGGCTCCCTGGAGCCGTCCCATGTGATGGGTGCCATGTGCGTCGAAGTGACGCTGGCCCACTCGAGTACGCGTTTCAGCCTCGGCCCGGAAACGACCTCGGCTGAAATTGACAAGGTCCTCGAGGTTCTGCCGGCCACCGTGCAGCGTCTCAGGGAAATGAGCCCCCTGTATAACTGCGGCCGTACTGCAGAAGGTTGCGAAACCTGTGAAACGGTAAGAAGAATTTAGACCCTGGAATGCGGCTTGCCAGACCGGCAGACGATTTTCGTACTGCGCCTCTGGTGTGGCTACAGATAGCGAGCAGTAGGCTTGAAAAAGTCTAGAATGAACATTAAGGAGCCGAAATGTACACAGATAAAGTCATGGATCATTTTACCAACCCGCGAAACGTGGGTGAAATCGAAGATGCCAGCGGTGTGGGCGAAGTGGGTAATGCCTCTTGTGGCGATATCATGAAAATATTTCTCAAGGTCGAGGACAATGTCATCAAGGATGTGAAGTTCAAGACCTTTGGCTGCGGCGCGGCGATTGCCACGTCGTCGATGGTCACGGAGATGGCGATCGGCAAGACGATCGAAGAGGCCCTCGAACTCAGCAACCAGGCGGTTGCAGAAGCCCTCGACGGTCTGCCGGCGCAGAAGATGCACTGTTCGAACCTGGCTGCGGATGCCTTACATGAGGCAATTAAAAACTATAAAGAACAGGATGGATAGCCTGTAATTCCTAGAATCTGCATGAAGTCAGGAAGGGCATCCGGTTTGGTGCCCTTTCTTTGTTGGGTCTCCGGAATGCAGAATTCAGTCATGATGTTTAGGTTTTCTTCTTGATACCGAATACTGTATTCTTGATTCCTCATAAAACAGGCCGGCATTATGATTGACACGATGAGTTATAGATATCTGACATGATCGAAGCAGGAAAAAGAGTCGTCGTCGCCATGAGCGGCGGTGTCGATTCGTCGGTTGCCGCGGCTTTGCTCAAGGAGTCCGGCTGTGAGGTCATCGGCATGACCATGCAGATTTGGGACTATGCCGTTTTTACCGATGAGCATGGCGAAAAGTTCGGCACCTGTTGCTCGCTCGACGATGTCTATGATGCCCGCCGGGTCGCCGAATCACTCGATATCCCCTTCTATGTCGTTAATTTTGAAAAACAGTTCGAAGCGGCGGTCATTGAACGCTTTTGCGATGAATACTTCAAAGGTCGTACACCCAACCCCTGTGTCCTTTGCAACCAGGTGCTCAAGTTCGAAATATTGTTGCGCCGGGCTCGCGAACTACAGGCTGATTACCTGGTCACCGGGCACTATGCCCGGCTGTTGCGGGAAAATCAGCATATGGTTCTCAGGAAGGGGCACGATCGCAGCAAGGACCAGACGTATTTCCTGTTCACCCTGACCAGGGAACAGATGCAGTACGTTCGTTTCCCGCTTGGCGGCATGACCAAGGCAGAGGTACGCGGCCATGCTGCCCGCCTCGGTTTAAAGGTCGCTGAAAAACCGGAGAGCCAGGATATCTGCTTCGTTCCGGACGGCGATTACGTGCGCTTTCTCGAAGAGCAACGTGGTGCCGGGACGATGAACGGCGATATCGTGTATATCGACGGCCAGGTCCTTGGCAGTCATCAGGGCACCTATCGATACACGATCGGCCAGCGTCGCGGCCTGGGCCTTGCGTGGCCGCAGCCGCTCTACGTGATCGGTATCGATGCCGCCAGGCGTCAGGTCATTGTCGGAGAGAAACAGCATCTGAGTGCTTCCGGCTGTCAGGTGCTTGACGTCAACTGGCTGGTTGATCCGCCTGCCGCAACAATCGAGGCGGCATGTCGAATCCGTTATCGTCACCAGGAGGTTCCCTCAAAGCTCAAAATGCTCGATGACGGTGTCGTGCAGGTCGCTTTTGATGTGCCGCAAAACGGCGTGACGCCGGGCCAGGCGGCGGTATTTTACGATGGTGATCGTGTTCTCGGCGGTGGGTGGATCAG
>JBFLJZ010000107.1:0-2896 GCA_040882925.1 Desulfuromonadales bacterium | reverse complement strand
TGACAACCTTGCCGTAACCGGGTTCGGTCTTGACGCTGCTGACAATCCCGTCTGCCGTCGCAACCACAGCAGTGCCGGTCCTTGCAGCAATATCAAGGCCTTCGTGCATCTTGCGCCTGCCATTGAACGGGTCACGCCGCATACCAAAGCTGGAGGTCAACCAGCCTTTGACCGGCCAGCCAACAGGTTTGGCCGCAAGCAAAGATCGCTGGTCGTTGAGGATCCCCTGAATCTCTTCCTGACTCTCACGACGCAAATCAATCTGGCGACGAACTTCGTCAATACGTTGCTGAATATCACTGAATTCTCGTTTGACATCATCCTGCGTGGCAGGGCCGCCGACACCGACCATGCTGTCACCTTTAGGAGCCGACAGTTTGGCCATGACACGCACTTTGGCATCATTCTGTGCCAAAACGACAATCTCCTGACGCAGGTTTTCCAGTTTAACGACCAGCCGGTGCAGCTCTTCGCGTTGTGAGAGGTTTTCAACCTGCAAACGCTCCAGCTCGTTACGATCGAAATTGGTCAGGACATAATCAGTAATCAATACCGCCAGCCCCAGGAGCAGAATCACTGCAGCAAATGCAGCACCTTTGATCATGTTCATCCGCACGCCGAAACGGCGCACCTGGTGCGAACCTTCCGGAATAACAAGAATTGTAAAACGTTTCTCAGGCAAACCCAAACCTCCAAAAGAATCGTACAATTAGCGGATTATGCTGCTCATAAATAAAGGATTGATGAGCTCACTGTCAAGACTAAATGGCAAATCATGATAAAAGCATCCCGCTGCCGAAAGCCGGTCAACCATTTTCTAGAGACAGGCTGAGAGCGATTTCATCGCACTCGGGAAATTTTGCACATTTGATGCAATCACCCCAAATCTTCTGGGGAAGCTCGGATTTGTCAATCATCGTAAAACCGAGCTTTTCGAAAAACCTCTGTTGGTAAGTTAAAGCAAAAACCCTGCCTATCCCTAAAATTCTAGCCTCAGCAAGACAAGCCTCAACGAGATTTTTACCGATGCCGCGCCCGGCAAAACCTTCATCGACAACCAGGGAGCGAACCTCGGCGAGGTCTTCCCAGCAGATATTCAGTGCTGCAGCGCCGACGACCTGCTCCTGATCGATAAACACGTAAAAGTCCCGGATTGACTCAAAAATCTCCATCAGTGAGCGGGGCAGGACTAGGCCATCCTTGGCATATCTCAGCAGCAAGCGATGGATCTGACGCGCGTCCTGTAGAATTGCCTTGCGAATCATAGCTTCTCCAGAGCAATCAGTGTTGTCATCAGCCTTTCGCCGACACGGCAATCAGCTCCTTAGCGTGCAGGAGGGTCTGGCCGGTCACCTGCGCCCCTGCGAGCATACGCGCCATCTCATGCACCCTGTCTTCGTCGCTTAGCAGTTCCATCGCGGCCATGGTTCGTCCACCTATTTCGTGTTTGATCACCCGATGGTGGTGATCAGCAAAGGCCGCGACCTGTGGCAGATGCGTCACGCACAGAACTTGCGCAGCACGGCTTACCGACTTGAGCTTTCGGCCAACGGCAGTTGCGGCGGCGCCGCCGATACCGGCATCCACCTCGTCGAAAATAATTGTCGCCACCGGACCGGCGTCCGGAGCAACCCGTTTGAGAGCAAGCATGAGTCGCGACAGTTCGCCACCGGACGCGACTTTGGCCAGCGGCAAAAGCGGCTCTCCCGGGTTGAGACTGACCATGAACTCGAGTCGTTCAAGCCCATCCGGCCCGGGCTGTTCCAGGCGGGCAAAGGCGACATCAAAGGCTGCCCCGGGCATCGCCAGGTCGTCCAACTCGGTGATCAGCGCCCTGGCCAGTTGCACTGCGGCCTTGTGCCGCATATCGGCAAGGGATTGCCCGAGCGCAATGACCTCTCGCCGTAAAACGTCGAGTTGTTCAGCCAGGTTGATGCGGGTTTCACCGGCATTTTCAAGTTGAACGATCTCTCGATCGTAGGTTTCCTTGAGCTGCAAAATCTCATCAATAGTCGGTGCATACTTGCGTTTCAGGCGGTTCAGCTGGCCGAGCCGTTCCTCGACATGATCAATGCGGCCCGGTTCAAATGAAACATTGGCCAGGTAGGAGCGCATTTGTCCGGCAACATCTTCGAGCTCGAAGAGGTTGCGTTGCACGGTCTCGGCCAGGCTCGCGAGGTTTTTATCAACCTCTGCGAGCGCCTGCAAATCGGCTGACAAGGTCCCCAGGACTTCGCAGACCGAACCGTCGCTGTCGTACAGGGCGTCATACCCACCACGGGCCACAGCATCCAGCCGCTCGGCGTTCTGCAGCAGCAGCCGTTCGGCGAGGAGCCCCTGCTCTTCTTCGGCGGACAACTCGGCAGCGGCGATTTCCGCAGACTGATGCTGCAGGAAATCGAGGCGTTGCTCACGATCCCGTTCTGCATCTTCGAGCTGTTGCAGCTGTCGCGCCACATCCTGCATCTTCTGGTAGGACTGGCGATAGGTTTGCATCTGGCTGTCGAGTAACCCGAATCGGTCGAGGATGGCCAGATGGACATTGCGCTGTAAAAGATGCTGGTGTTCATGCTGGCCACAGACCGTCATCAGTTGTTCGGTCAAGGGCTGCAACTGTGCCAATGTGGCCAGGTTGCCGTTGATATAGGCTCTGCTTCGACCACCACCCTGGACAATCCTTCGCAACACGAGTTCTTCATCGACCGGGAAGCCGGCCTCGGCAAAAGACTTGCGAACATCATCCTGTCCTGACAGCTCAAACAGGGCCTGAACAGTCGCTTCATCGGCACCGGCCCTGACCAGGTCGGGACGGGCACGATCTCCGAGCAGCAGGCCGACCGCATCGAGAATAATCGACTTGCCTGCGCCGGTTTCACCGGTCAAGACATTGAACCCC
>JBFLJZ010000013.1:0-21482 GCA_040882925.1 Desulfuromonadales bacterium | reverse complement strand
GCGATCTTTACCATGGCCGGTGCCTGGCAGATGACCGTGAACATCCAGCGTCCCGGCTACGACCAGGAACAGATCATTTTTGACATTGACCAAGTCATGATGAAATGAGCGAATCGCTCGTTTACATGGCCTTTGTCACCGGCCTGCTCGGGGCAGGACACTGTATAGGTATGTGCGGTGGACTGGTCAGTGCCCTGTCGCTGTCGGACGCCGGTCAGAAAGGCGGCTGGCTCTTTCATCTGCTCTATAATAGCGGGCGTGTCGCGACCTACACCTTGATCGGCGCAGTGGTTGGATGGCTCGGTTCAGCCCTGGCTTACACGGACCAGTTCAAGGTCGTGACCCGCTCCCTGTTGCTGTGCTCCGACCTTTTCGTCATCCTGGTCGGTCTTGGTACGGCCGGGATGTTTGCCTGGCTGAATGTCGCAAAGCTCGATTTCCCCGGGCCGATGCGACTGATGACTACAGCGGTGAGCGGATTGCGGCGCCTGCCACCGGCTTTGGCGGCATTGCCGCTCGGTCTTTTGTTCGGCTTCATTCCCTGCGGTTACCTCTATGCCGTTGCCATTACGGCAGCCCAGAGTGCGAGTATCGTCACCGGGGCACTGATGCTTCTGGCCTTCGGCCTTGGCACAACGCCGTCAATGTTCTTTTTCGGCGGCGCTGCACACTGGTTGAGCGGCAAAGCCCGGACATGGATGCTGCGCAGCGCCGGTCTTGTGGTCGCCGGGATGGGTGTCATCAACCTTGTCAAGCACCTGCGCATGATGGGGATCATCGGACTGTAACAGGCTTGTCTTTGGGCTTTGTTTGCGTGCTGTGCGGAGCAGGGGCGGAGCAGACCGAGGGGCTGTTCAGGAACAACTCATCACATTTTTTTGGGCATCACTTGGCGAGATCCGCGGATTTCGTGATCAACAATTGTCGATGGCAGCTCTCAGGCTGGCACGACACGGTCCTTGCCCTGCGCCTTGGCCTGGTACATCGCTTTGTCGGCACTCTGCAGCAGCTGATCGCAAGACTGGACGCCATTATCTTGAAATGTTGAGATGCCTGCACACGTCTCTCCTCATGCAACTGAAAACAAATTTTATAACCGATTGACCATCATCCTTGTTGAGTAGGCGTCACAACTCATGAGAGGGCTTAAACCCGACATCAAGTTCTCTTCTTGTTCGGGCTTTGCCGTTATTCCCGAGTCGAATAGTATCGTTATTCGTACAACACGGATCTCGAACCGGCGACTGCTTTAGCCAGTGGACAGCATCATGCCTTTGGCGGTTTATACAGTTTCGGCGGGGGCAGCTTATGTTGCCAGAAACGTTTCGCCAGCCACACCAGAACCAGCCACGCAAGCGCGCAGGGCGTATAACGGAACAGGAAAGTGACCAGGATTGAAGTTTCGATATCCAGCCCGGCAACGACGTAAAAGCCGACAATGACATACGGGAATATCGGAATCACGGCAAGTTCCCGCCAGCGGTAACGGTATCGCCACAACATATGCAGCTGCAAGAGGATATAGGCGGGAATCGAGGCGAGGTTGAGAAAGAAGAAGATGTCGAAGAGAACTCCGTATTTCCGTGGTGTCGGATCGTACACATAATCTGTCTGGCGACGCTCGGCCTTGATCAGGCCAGGGACCCACTCCGCCAGCTGCCGCGGCGTGACCGCAGCCACGTCCTGCCATGTCACATCCGCCTCATGTGAAAGCTGATGCAATGGCTGCCACTGTTCATCAAGGACCATGACTTTGACGGCATCGACATGCGTCGGGTTCAAGTACATGACCCATGCCAGTGCCTCACCGTCCCCCGGGGCGTGCAAAACCGCCGGATTCCTGATTGCCCCAACCTCAAGGGGCAAGCCGTCCCAAGTGGCAATCGCCCGGAAACGCACTGGCACATCCGACTCGTAAGCTATCTTGACATAAAGCTTTTCGTCATGACCGAGCGTTGCTTGTGCGGCCGGGTCGACGGCGACGATATCGACCAGAACATTATCCGCTGATCGGGCAAAAGCGGTTGACAGGCTGATGCAGTAGACAAACAGGCCGAAGATCAGAGCAACGAATTTCAGTCGGATCATATTATTCTTTATCGTTAGGGTAATGAGCGATTGATTACGGAGACCTGATTATAACGCAAAAGTCGTTCTCCAGCATAGCCGTTTGCTCAAAATACTCTGCGGCGTTTACCGGTCCGGACAAAAAAGCGCGCCCCGGTTCACCAAGAAACCGGGACGCGCTTTAACCCGTGAAGGAGGAGGCGGGCTTTTAACTTTTGGGTGGCGGTTCGGCTGGGCTACGCCCTGCTTCGAATTTTGTCCCTGAAAGTCGCTTCAGGCGTCCTGCCCGATGACAGGCTTGCTCACCACGCTTTACCCGGGATTTTTTCCTGTCGATGTTCTAGACGCTGCCATGCCGGAGACCGCGCTACCCAAGCTCTATTTGTCGACTTAAACTTGCCAATCATGTGCCAAAACAACAAAACAACCTTCGAAAAAACCTGCCATAGACAACTAAACTAAGTTATTACAGTTACTTATGCACAAAAAAACCTGACACTTTTCTCGCCGACAGAACGTCATGGCGGCTCGGAACAAATGACCTGTCACATAAGGAGGTCATACTGCTGACACATTTTGTCATATGCCGCAGCCCATGACAGGGATCACAGGCAGGCAAACAATTCAGTCACCAACCTGTTATAATGATATCCGTTATCTTTCAAGGAGTGTTGTCATGGACATTGTCAAAATTCTCCTGGCAATTTTTCTTCCTCCCGTTGCAGCCTTCATGCAAGTCGGACTGACGCTGCACTTTTGGGTCAACATCGTCCTGACGATCCTGGGTGGTTTGCCCGGAATGGTCCATGCGCTCTGGCTGGTCGTCACCAAAAAATAGATGAGGGATCAAATTGCTTGCCGGGAGATAACCATGACGTCGCTTCTCAACCACCCCCTGATCAGTGAACGCTACTTCTTTCCCCGTGCGGACGCGCCGGCACAACCGTTCTGGATCGATTGCGTTGACGGAACTCGTCTCGCCTGCGCTTACCATGAAACGGACCCGAGCGCTCCGACCCTGGTCCATTTCCACGGCAACGGAGAAATTGTCGCTGATTATCTCGATGGCTTTCCCGGACTGATTGGCCGGATGGGCTGCAACTGTTTTTTCGCTGAATTTCGCGGCTATGGCGGTTCCACCGGAACACCACAGCTGGGCAAAATGCTCGAAGACGTTTTGCCGACCATCGAGGCCCTGGAATGCCCGGCAGAAAAGCTCATCCTGTTCGGTCGCTCGGTCGGCTCACTGTTTGCCATCAAGGCGGCGAAACTGTTCCCGAATATTGCCGGAATGATTCTTGAGAGTGCGATCGCCGACCCGGTCGAAAGGCTGCTGCTGCGAGTCGACCCCGGGGAGTTGGGAACGACCCCCGAAGGACTGCTCGCGGCAATCACCGAGGCTGTCGATATCCGGGCAATCATGTCTGATTTTTCCCGGCCGGTTCTGATCATGCACACGCGCCACGACGGGCTGATCGACGCCAGTCATGCCGAACGACTGGCCGACTGGTGCAATGGCCCGGCCAGATTGAAAATCTTTACGCATGGCAACCACAACAACATCATGTTCATTAACGGGCCGGAATATTTCGGCCTGGTCAAAGATTTTCTTTCGTCTCTCCGGGAATGAGCCGTGGGCTACCGGTTCCTGGCTGACCTCACCCTGGTCCTGCATCTCTGCTTTATCCTGTTCGTTCTCTTCGGTGGCCTGCTGTGCCTGTGCCGTACCAGCGTGATCTGGCTTCATCTGCCCGCCGCAACCTGGGGGGTGTGGGTGGAATGGAGCGGCAGAACATGCCCGTTGACTCCGCTCGAAAACCTCTTCCGGCAAGCGGCTGCCGACCAGGGTTATGCCGATGGATTCGTTGAACACTACTTAGTACCGATCATCTATCCTCACCAGCTGGACACTTCATTACAGTGGTTACTGGGGGGGGTAGTGGTTTTCGTCAACCTCCTCGTCTATCTTTATGTGCTCAACAGGATCAGGAAACGCCATCAAATAGTTGACGAATGATTTCAGTGCGTTAACTTTTAATACAACACGAGGAGGTTTTACCATGGCAGAAAATGATTGCACGAACCCGGAAGAACATTGTGAACTACATATGTGTCAATTGAAAGCAACCGCACTCAATGATGAGATCAACAAACTCTACGAAAACCCGACATATGTCTGCACGAACTGTGGCGTCAAGGTCAACAGGAAAGAAAATTTGTGCAGTCCGAAACCACTCTGAATAACTGGTAAAAACTAAAAACGCGGCGGCCAATCGTACAAGGCCGCTGCGTTTTTATTTCTGGTCGGCGTTCGCCTGGCCGTCGAGGAATAACGGGATTACGGACGACCCGGGTCAGGGACAAAAACGCCTTTCACCTTGTCCCAGCGATAATTTCCTGCATCCCAGAGTTTTTCCAGGTCGTCGAAGTCGATATGTACGCCTGCCATATCCTCTATGGTGAAAGACCCTTCCAGCATTTCAGCGTCGTCAATTCGTCCATCAGCATTTGTGTCGACCCAGTGCACAGGAGCAACAGTAACGGCACTGTCCCCGAGAACCGGCACCGCTGACTGGCTGCCCTCGCTGCTGGCAACGATTTCTCCCTGAAAGCCTTGTTTTGAATCCGGTTTGGCCTTTGCACCGACCTGTACCAGGTAAACAACCCGGTCACTGACATCGCCTGCCTTGATGATCCAGCGCGCGATACCGTGAACATTGTCCAGGCTCGATGCCGGCGGGTACGCCTGCGTGATCTTCCAGCCTTTCGGAACATACTCGCGCAGAATCACGCCACCGCTTTTGGCACGTTGTGTCAAGCGAATCTGTACCGGAATGGTACTACCGGGTGCAGCATAAACCGGCAGGAGCCTCTCAGCAGTCACAGCCGGAGGCGGAAGCGACGGTCGGGTCAGGAGCGACCCTATGGTAATCACGGCAAACAGCAGCAAAAGACCGAAGATCAACCAGACCAACGGTGACTTTTTCTGCGTGCCGGGTTCTGCGTCAGATTCGCCTGAGACCGGTTTGAGTAAAATGTTTTCGAGCGACACATTCAGGGCCTCTGCCAGCTTCAAGGCATTTTCCCGGCGAATGGTCGGATAGCGATTATTCTCCCACCGTGAAATGGTGTCGGTCGTCACACCGACGACCTTGCTGACATACAGCTGGGTCAGTTGTGCCCCTTCGCGAATACGTTTTACTTCTGTTGCATCGATACAGACTGTCGACGCTCTATCATCGTAACCGGCATGACTCATGGCGCTGAGTCTACCAAGGGACGAGAGCGCAAGTAAATACGAAAATAAACTATGTCTACCTGCTAGATTTTTAAAAAGTTAACATACTGTAATTACAGTAGAATGACTCTACATCTAGCGACATGTGACTCGATGTCTGATGTTATGCGAAGCCTATTTGAGTATAACCATATCAAACGTATCGGGCAATCGCGCCCGGGACCAAACTCTATGGAGCAGGAGGAAACAATGAAGAAACTGGTAATCATCATGATGCTGCTGGCGTTCGTCGGTGTCAGTGTTGCGATTGCAGCGGACAGCTACACCTACGACAACAAGAAAGGCACGGTTACTTTCAATCACAAGGCTCATCAGGATGCGCTTGGTGACTGCGCAAAATGCCACGAAGGCGAGCCGGCAGCAATCGCTGTCGACAAAAAAGGCGCACACGGCGCCACCTGCAAGGACTGTCACAAGGACATGGGTGGCCCGACCAAGTGTAACGACTGCCACAAGAAGTAATGTCAACTGACGCAATGCTGCAAAAAGGCCACCGCCAAGCGGTGGCCTTTTTGTTGTCCGATCATTCCGCAGACAGCTCTGAATTCTTTGCCGCCTGGCTAGAAAACCGAATGTCTGGTCTTGGTCGTAAAGAGTTCCAGCGCCTTGGTCCCGGCGTAAGAATTGCCAGCGGCATTGAGGGCCGGCGACCATACACAGAGCGACATCCTGCCCGGCACGACCGCCACAACACCACCAGACACACCACTTTTCCCCGGCAGTCCGACCCGGTATGAAAAATCACCTGCCGCGTCGTAAGTTCCGCATGTCAGCATGACCGCGTTGATCCGCTTGGCATGCCGCCGGCTGACAATTTCGCCTGCGACCGGTGAGACCCCTTGATCGGCCAGGAACAGGCTGGCCAGGGCCAGTTCCTGGCAATTCATCATGACCGAACATTGAAAACAATAGAAATCAAGCACCTGGTCGACACTGTGCCGGAGGTTGCCAAAATCCTTGAGCAGGTTGGCCAGGGCCCGATTGCGATGTCCGGACCTGATCTCGGCCTTATAGACAACCTTGGCAATTTTCAGCGTACGCTTGCCGGTCAACTGCTGCAGAAAAGACAGGTAGGTCTCATGGGGGTCAGCTACGTGGTCAAGGATGATATCGGCAATCACCAGGGCGCCGGCATTGATGAAAGGGTTGCGGGGAATACCGTGTTCATATTCGAGTTGCACCAGGGAATTAAATGGCGTGCCGGACGGCTCCCTGCCCACCCTTTTCCAGATTGACGTTCCAACCAGTCGAAATGCCAGGGTCAGAGAGAACAGCTTGGAGATGCTCTGGATGGTAAATCTCTCCCCCGCATCGCCGACCTGGCAGGAGTGGCCATCGGTTGTCTGCAGAGCCATGCCGAATTTCTTGGCCGGGACCTTGGCAAGCGGCGGGATATAGTCGGGAATGGTGCCGCGGCCAATCAGAGGTCGGACTTCGCGATGAATTTCTTCCAGGACCTCCTGGTAATTCAAGGTCAACTCTTCTTTCCGATCTGCTGCTTCATCGCCCATTGCAAGCCTCATGCAACCTCTAGCACATCAACGGCGACTTTCAGCTCATGTTCGCCGCTGCCGAATGCCACCCCTTTCAGTGGGGTCACATCGGCAAAATCACGTCCCCAGGCCACCGTTATGTGCCGGTCCCCGGGTAACTGGTTGTTGGTCGGGTCGAAATCGAGCCAGCCGAAACCGGGCAGGAAAACCGAGAACCAGGCATGCGAGGCATCGGCGCCCACCAGCCTTTCCTCCCCGGGCGGCGGCTCGGTCTCGATGTAACCGCTCACGTAGCGGGCCGCAAGCCCCATGGAACGCAGGCAGCCGATCGCCAAGTGGGCAAAATCCTGGCAGACCCCGCTGCGGTGTTCCAGAACCTCTTTCAGCGGGGTCGCGATGGTGGAAAATTCCGGGTCGTATTTGAATTCGTGGAAAATCCTCTGCATCAGATCGTGCACGGCATCAACCAGTGATCGCCCCGGCGCAAAAGACGGCAGGGCATAATTTAAAATCAGGTCATTGGTCACCACCGTGGGCGAATCGAGAACAAACTGTAACGCATCGGTGGCTTCCGCGGACCCGAGGTTCGGCACCTGTTCCCGGGCCATCTCCCAGGAGAGATGCGCGGCTTCTTCAATGAGAATTGTCGCGCTGGTATCAATCTCGCTGGACGCGGTCACCAAGAGCTGGTCATGCGGCTGCTGAATCGAAAAATAAGCGGTCCGGTTGCCGAAATAGTCGAAACGTTCGTAGTAATCGTGCGGCATCGGCTCTATTTGTAGACCGGCCGTCAGAACCTTCTGCTGTGGTAAATCGCGTGGCAGCAACCTGGCCTCATTGTAGCAGAGCCCGACCCGCGCTTCATAGATGAACTCAGTTGTGTGCGTGACGCGGTATCTCATATATCCTCATCCTGATGCTGCGGCGACAGTTGTTGGTGCGGTTGCGAGTGGCTGAAATACCTGCTGGTAATCACGTCGGATAGCTGCCAGAGGTTCTCAGCCTGCCGGGCCAGCAGTTCTTCCAGCCCCTTGCAGTAGCCATCGTTTTCACCGATTTGCGACAGTTGCACGGCATCGGCCAGTCGCAGGGCGCTAAAGGCTTCGAGGACGGCCCGCTGGTCGTCGCCGAGCCGGTGCGACTCCTGGGTGCGAGGTAATTCCGTGACATGCTGCTGCAGGCAGTCGAGCTGGTAAGCCAGAGATCTCGGGTGATGCGGATCCATCAGGATCAGTTCGAGGACTGTGGGCAGGTGCATGTACGAATGATAACGCCGGCGATAGGTGTTCAGGCTGTCACAGATGACCAGCACCGTCTCCATCAGCTGACGCTTGGTTGCATCATCCATCCCGGGAACCAGGGTGGCGCGCACCAATGAAATCAGGCCGAGAGCCCGCTCCAGGCGCCGGCCGATGTCTAGCATCAGCCATCCGGCTTCGCGGGCCATACTCTCGGCAGTCAGGCCGCTGAAGGCGACCAGCTGCATGATCAGATGATCAAGGCGGTCCTGGGTGCGATAGTTGCCGGGCCCGGGGAGATCCTCTTTGTCGGCCCAGTCCTGCTGGATGGCGTCGATAATCCTCCAGATTTCGGTCGGCCAGTGGTCCCTTACGCTCAGGGCGACCTGGCCGAAAGCCTGCAGGGTCGACGCCAGGCTGCCGACCCGCTGCGCATCGAGCAAAAGGGAACGCAGTTCCGGACGCGGCTTCTCCAGCAGCTGTTCGGCCCCTTCATCGACAAACCCCGGGTAGGTGCCGGTCAGATGGGTCAAAGCGCGCAAAAGGTTATGGAGATAAGAGATGCTCCGCCCGCCGTTGGCATCGCGTAACTCCCTCTTGAGCAGATAGATGGCCCGCAGCAGACGGGCCGTACCTTCAGCCCTTTCGACGTAGCGACCGGCCCAGAACAGGTTATCGGCAGCCCGACTCGGCAGCGGCTCGACCAGCAGTTTGAGGACCTGGTCCTGTTTCGGCTGCCGCCACAGGCTGACGTATTCGACCGGTTCATTCGACAGGACCCAGGCATCCTTGCTCAAGCCGCCGGCCCGGTTGGAGACCACCAGCTCCCCTTCGCGCGGGGAAATCCGCGTCAGGCCGCCGGGCATGGCGATATAGCCGTCTTCTCCGGCGACCAGAAAAGAGCGCAGGATCGCGTGACGCGGCTCCACCTCGCCATCAACCAACGATGGCGCAGTAGAAAAACTGACCATTTCCTGGCCGGTGTACAGGTGCGGCTTTTGCAAAATGCGCGTGCGCATTTCGGCCTGCTCCGCTGTGGTCAATTGAGCGCCGAAAATTGACCGGTACTGCCGGGTACGATGAATCGTCTTGATCACCAGTTTTTCCAGGTTTTCGAGAACGAATTGACGTTCATTCTCCTGCCCGCACCACCAGGTCGCAACCGAGGGGAGCCTGAGTTCTTCAGCGAATAAGTGTTTCGCAATCCCGGGCAGAAAAGCCAGTAGTCCGGGATTTTCCAGGACAGAGCTGCCGATCGGGTTGGCAATCGCCACATGGCCGAGACGGGCCGACTGCAACAGACCGGTCACACCGAGACGGGAGTCCTCGCGCAATTCGAGGGGATCGCAGTAGGCATCATCGACGCGCCGCAGGATCACGTCGACCTGATGCAGACCTTCCAAGGATTTCAACCAGACCCGCCCGTCACGGATACTCAGGTCATCGCCCTGGACCAGGGTATAACCGAGGTAGTTGGCAAGGTAGGCATGCTCGAAGTAGCTCGGGCTGTACGGGCCCGGCGTCAGGACCACGATGCGCGGATCTTCCCGGTTCTGTGGTGCCAGGTTGGCCAGACGGTCACGCAACGGTTGGAAGAAGCCGGCCAGGCGCCGGACATGGCAGTCGCGAAACAGCGCTGGCGCGATACGCGTCATGACCATGCGGTTTTCCAGCGCATAACCGGCCCCGGAGGGGGACTGCGCCCGGTCGTCAATCACCCACATGCGGCCATCCGGCCCCCGGGCAAGGTTGGACGAGCAGAGGGCCAGGGAACGATCACCAGCGGCAATGGTCCCGACGCAGCAGCGTTGGAAACCGGCGTGAGCGAACACCAGCTCCGGCGGCAGCAGCCCCTCTTTGATGAGCCTCTGGGGACCGTAGATATCGGTCAGAATCAGGTTGAGCAGTTCCGCCCGCTGGATCAGGCCGGCTTCGATGACTGACCACTCCTCGGCGCTGATGAACAGGGGGATCGGATCAAGCTTCCAGGGGCGGGCCGCACCACTCAAGCCGTCATAGATATTGAACGTGACGCCATTCTCGCGCATCAGGCGCTGCGCTTCCTGGTGGCGCCGCTCGAGCCCCTCCCGGCCGAGTTGATCGAGTTCCTGCATAAGGGCCTGCCAGTGCGGAAGCATCTCTCCCTGACCGGCATACATCTCGTCATAGGCTTCGAGCTTGGGAGCATAGAACTGGACGATTGATCCGGCAGAGTGATTATCGGACTGTTCCACGACAGGGACCTCGTAGCATCAACATGGCATTGAATATCCTCGGCCCGATTATACTCCGGGCAGACGACGTAAATCTACGGTATAGGGGAACTCTTCGTTCGGTTCCTCTTCGGGCGGCGTCATCGGCGCCGGCGGCCCGGCGATCGGTGCGAATGTACCGAGTCCGGCAAATGCGGGTGGCGCAGTCTGCACCGACCCGGGCGCCGCACCGAGGTCCCAGAAGCGGGTGATGCGGCGGGCTTCGGCCTCGAAGGCATTGACCGGGAAGACATCGTAACTGCGCCCACCAGGATGCGAGACGTGATAGGTGCAGCCGCCGATGGCCTGACCATTCCAGGTGTCAATGACATTGAAGACCAGCGGCGAATGCGGCTTGATCGTCGGATGCAGTGCCGATGGCGGCTGCCAGGCCCGGTAACGCACGCCGACGACGTATTCGCCATTGCGCCCGGTGCTGCGCAGTGCCAGCCTGCGGCCATTGCAGACCACGACGTGGCGCAGTTCGGTCAAGCCGTTGATGCGCAATTGCAGCCGCTCCACCGATGAGTCGACGAAACGGGCGGTGCCCTGGCTGCCCACCTCTTCACCGAGCACGTGCCAGGGCTCGATAGCAAAGCGCAGTTCGAGTTCCATGGCGTCGATATTGACAGAACCGAAGTGCGGGAAACGGAACTCGAGGAACGGCTCGAACCACTCCAGTTCGAACCGGTAGCCGGCCCGGGTGAGATCAACGACCACCTCCCGCATATCCTCGCGGACGAAGTGCGGCAGCAGGAACCGGTCGTGGAGCTCCGTCCCCCAGCGCACCAGGTCATGTTCGTACGGCTTGTCCCAGAACCAGGCAACCAGGGTCCGCAAAAGCAGGTTCTGCACCAGACTCATGCGGGCGTGGGGCGGCATCTCGAAAGCACGCATTTCAACCAGGCCGAGGCGTCCCGAGGAGCTGTCGGGTGAGTAAAGCTTGTCAATGCAGAACTCGGCACGATGGGTATTGCCGGTCATGTCGATCAACAGGTTGCGCAGCAGCCGATCGACCAGCCAGGGGGCCGGGACTTCCCCTTTCGGCATCTGCTGGAAGGCGATTTCAAGCTCGTACAGCGCGTCGTTACGCGCCTCGTCGACGCGCGGAGCCTGACTGGTCGGGCCGATGAACATCCCGGAGAAGAGATAGGAAAGTCCCGGGTGATGCTGCCAGTAAGTGATCAGGCTGCGCAGCAGGTCCGGTCGCCGCAGCACCGGGCTGTCGGCCGGAGTCGCACCGCCAATCGTGATATGGTTGCCGCCACCGGTCCCCGAGTGGCGACCGTCGAGCATAAATTTTTCGGTGCCGAGGCGGCTCTGGCGGGCTTCCTCGTAAAGAGTCGTGGTGTTGTCGACCAGCTCCCGCCAGCTGTTGGCCGGATGGATATTGACCTCGATGACGCCCGGATCCGGGGTCACCAGCAGGCGTTCGAGGCGATAGTCGCGTGGCGGCTCATAGCCTTCGATCACCACCGGCATGGACAATTCGGCAGCGGTCGCCTCGATCGTGGCAATCAGGTCGAGGTAATGTTCGAGCTTCTTCAGCGGGGCCATGAAAACATGCAACCGGCCGTCACGGGCCTCGATACAAAGTGCCGTGTGGGGAATCTTGACCGGGTTCTTGCCGCTGACCTCGTCAGCCGGGGGCTGTTCGTGAATTTCCGGATGGGCCGGAACCGGTTTTTCAACCTGGCTGTATCTTTTGGCGACTTCGCCGTGGTAGTCCTCAAGGATCGGCAAGACCCCGAACTGGTCATGTTCGGCGGCGGTTTCACGTTTCTCTGCAGCCTCCCAGGGCAGCGACTCGAGCGGCAGGCGTAGCCCCATCGTCGAGCCACCCGGAATCAGGAACATCTGTCCCCGACGGAACTCCCATGGGCCACTGTCCCAGCAACCGCTTTTTTCGTTCCACTGCAGCGGCAGAGCGTAACCGGTCGGTGTGCCGAGACCTTTCTCCAATAGCTTCGCCAGGTATTGGCGTTCCAGGGGGTCCTTGAGGTCGGCCTTGAGCGGATCGACATCGTTCGGCAAAGTCCCCTCTTTCCACAGGTAATAAAAAATATCTTCGTAACCCGGCACCACCCGCTGTGGGTCAACCCCGAGCCGTTTCGCCAGTTCAGCGACGAATCTCTCGGCGTGCTCATGGGTTATGCCGTAGTCCTCGGCGATATTGGCAAGCAGTTCCGGATTCTGCCAGACCGGGACACCGTCCTTGCGCCAGAAACAGCCGTAAGCCCAGCGCGGCAGCTGTTCGCCGGGGTACCATTTACCCTGGCCGAAGTGCAGCAGCCCGCCGCTGCTGAATGATTCGCGCAGGCGGCGGACCAGGTTGTTGGCCAAGTCCCTCTTGTGCGATCCATCTGCCTTGGTGTTCCATTCCGCGCCTTCCATGTCGTCGATCGAGACAAATGTCGGCTCTCCGCCCATGGTCAGGCGGACATCGCCCCTGGCCAGGTCGGCATCGACCTGCTCGCCCAGGGCGTCGATCCGCGACCACTGCTCATCGCTGTAAGGCTTGGTCACCCGGGGGTCTTCGTGGATACGCTTGACGCTGTTTTCGAATTCGAAGGTCACCTCGCACTTGTCCGTGGCACCCGTAACCGGTGCCGCACTGGAGTAATGCGGAGTACAAGCCAAGGGGATATGGCCTTCTCCGGCAAACAGCCCGGACGTCGGGTCAAGGCCGATCCAGCCGGCGCCGGGGATATAAACCTCGGCCCAGGCGTGCAGGTCGGTGAAATCGGCCTCGGGGCCGGAAGGCCCGTCGAGCGATTTTTCGTCCGCTGTGAGCTGGATCAGGTAACCCGAGACAAAACGTGCCGCCAGTCCCAGGTGACGCAGGATCTGCACCAGCAACCAACCCGAATCACGACAGGAACCCATCGCCCGCTGCAGAGTCTCTTCGCAGGTCTGGACCCCCGGCTCCATGCGTACGGAATAATTCACCGACTCACGGACCCTCTGGTTCAGGCTGACCAGGAAATCAACCGTCGGTGTCGGTGAGCAATCGACCTGCTCCAGCCATGCGCTCAGCAGCGGTCCGTTTTCAGTCAATTCGAAGTAAGGCGTGAGCTCTTTGCGCAATTGAGCTTCGTAGGTAAAAGGAATCTTCTCGGCATATTCTTCAACGAAAAAATCGAACGGGTTGATCACGGTCATGTCAGCAACCACCTCGACCTCGATTCTCAACTCGGTTGTCTTCTCGTTGAACACCAGCCGCGCCAGGTAGTTGCCGAAGGGGTCCTGCTGCCAGTTGATGAAATGCGTGTCGGGAGCGATGCGCATGGCATAGGCCCGGATCGGGGTCCGCGAATGCGCTGCCGGGCGCAGGCGCAGGACGTGCGGGGAGAGGTTGATCGGACGGTCGAACTTGTAGTGTGTTAGATGCCTGCAGGCAACGCGGATGGACATAAACGGAATAACTCCCAGAGGATCTGTCTGACGAACGGTTCCCTAGCTCTGTGATTGATCCTGCACGGCAGAGGTTGCCGCGGAAATCGAGAAGAAGGTCTCGAAAACAACATTGCTGACGTTATTCAGACGGGTCTGCAAGTCATCGATAAACTCGTGCAGGCCGACCGCCTTGATATCGTCAATGGTCGTGTAATCGAGATCTGCCAGCAGACGTCCCAGCGTCTTTTCGGCGCGGTTGGTAAAGCGGCCGCGCATGGTCCCGGAAATATTGCGCAGCGACAACTCGGCGATAATCAGGCAATGGTGAATCGCCCGCGGGAACTCGGCATCGAGCACCAGGAACTTGATGATCTCGTCTGGGGCAATCTGGCCGTATTCCTTGCGGTACATCTCGAAGGCACTGGCAGAGCGCAGGATCGACCCCCAGAGGATATGATCGTAAGGCGTGCCGACATAATCCACTGAAGGCAGCAGGATAAAATACTTGACGTCGATTATCCGGGCGGTTTTGTCGGCACGCTCGAGC
Organism: Desulfuromonadales bacterium; assembly: GCA_040882925.1. Taxonomy (GTDB): domain Bacteria; phylum Desulfobacterota; class Desulfuromonadia; order Desulfuromonadales; family BM103; genus JAFDBW01. The sequence continues at coordinate 7,191 of JBFLJZ010000013.1, read as the reverse complement.
ATCCTGCCGAGACGGGCGAACTGCCAGCCATCACCGTGGGTCATGGTATTCTGCGACAAACCGGTGAAGTGATGGCTGGCATGCATCACTTCAACAAAGAATTCGTGTGGCAATTCAATCCCGCCGCTTTTGCGTGAGGCCTCCTTGACCAGCAGGTAGAAGGTGTTGACCTGCTGCCACATCTCGGAGCTGATCCATTCGCGCACCGAACGGGCATTTTCCCGGGCCATCTGCAGGCAGGAAAGGATCGAATTCGGATTTCTGGTATCGAATGTCAAAAACCGGACGACGTTCTGTTCATTGATGTCATCGTAGAATTCCTTGAACAGGTCTTCGTCGCCGGTCGTCACAACCAGTGGCTCCCACTGTTCACCAACGCCACTTGGCAGGTCAAGGATCATGTGATAATTGGCGTCCATGATGCGCGCCACGTTTTCTGCCCGCTCGACATAACGGGCCATCCAGTACATCGATTCGGCGACGCGGCTCAGCATGAGGCACCCCCTTCCGGTAATGTACAGGCCTCAACCACCCAGGTGTCCTTGCTGCCGCCGCCCTGGCTGGAGTTGACCACCAGGGAGCCTTTCTTCAACGCAACCCGGGTCAGTCCACCGGGCATGACATAGATATCTTCGCCGTAGAGGATGTACGGGCGCAGGTCAACGTGACGGCCTTCAAAATGATCATCGACCAGGGTCGGCACCCGTGACAGCGAGAGCGTCGGCTGGGCGATGAAGTTGCGCGGGTTAGCCTTGACCTGCTCGCCGTACTCGGCGCGCTCCTTCGCGCTGGCGTGTGGCCCGACCAGCATACCGTAGCCTCCTGACTCGCCGACTTTCTTCACCACCAGCTGATCGAGGTTGGTCAACACGTGCTGTAAATCCTTTTCGCGCCAACACAGGTAAGTCTCGACATTGTTAAGGATCGCGTCCTGATCGAGATAGTAGCGGATCATCTCCGGAACATAGGCGTAAACGGCCTTGTCGTCGGCCACCCCGGTTCCCGGGGCGTTGGCCAGGGCAACGCGACCGGCGCGATAGGCACGCATCAGGCCGGGGACACCGAGCATCGAATCGGAGCGGAACACCTCCGGGTCGATGAAATCGTCGTCGATCCGCCGGTAGAGGACATCGACCGGCTTTAAACCTGTGGTTGTACGCATCATGACACGATCGTCGACCACCACCAGATCGCTCCCCTCCACCAGTTCGATGCCCATCTGCTGGGCCAGGAATGAATGTTCGAAGTAGGCCGAGTTGTAGACTCCGGGCGTCCAGACCGCCACCACCGGCTTGTCACGGCGCGGCGGTGCGAGAAACTGCAGGAGTTCGAGCAGGCGGTTCGGGTAATCGACCACCGGCACGACGCGTGCCGCATCGAAGGCGCGTGGGAAGCTGCGCTTCATGACGACGCGGTTTTCAAGCACGTAAGAGACCCCCGACGGGCAGCGCAGGTTGTCTTCCAGTACGTAGAACTGGCCGTCAGCACCGCGCACCAGGTCGATCCCGGTGATATGGCACCAGATGTCCCCCGGAGGGTTCAGCCCGACACACTCAGGGCGATACCCGCTGGCGGAAAAGACCAGGTCTTGCGGGATGATGCCATCCTTGAGGATGCTCTGATCATGGTAAAGGTCGTCGATAAAGAGGTTGAGCGCCTGGACTCTCTGCTTCAGGCCGGCCTCCATGTGCATCCACTCATTATGCGCGATGATGCGGGGAACGATATCGAAGGGGAAGATCCGCTCGGTGCCCTGTTCATCGCCATAAACGCTGAAGGTGATTCCCATCTGCAACAGGGCTTTCTCCGCTGACTGCTGGCGGCGCCTGAGTTCTTCGAGCGGCAGCTCATTGAACCGGTCGACCACCGCCCCCGCACCGGGACGCGGCCGCCCCTCGGCATCGAACATCTCATCGTAAAAACCGTCGAGAGCATAATCGTCAAAGATCATAAGGGGTCCTTTCACCGGCAGGGGAATATGACTGATTTTATCTTAACATTCAAGCATATTCTTGATGAATGTCAAGTATCTAAAATTATTAAGTTAATTTATAAACAAGAACAGCGAGGGCCGCGTCTTGAACCCGGGATTTAACGATAAAGATGGCCTGGCCTGAAACTGGTGGGCGCGGTTCAATGTGATGTTGCGGTCGATTGCCATCCCACATAGAATAGCAGGATGAATTATCGCTATATCTTCTGGGATAACGACGGCGTTCTGGTCGATACCGAGCGCTACTATCTGCAGGCCAGCAGGGAGGCGCTGGCCAGGGTCGGCATTGCGCTGAGCAACGCGCAGTTCGCAGAGATTTCCCTGACGGCTGGACGCAGTATCTTCGATATCGCCGCCGCATCGGGGGTCTCCGGGCAAACCATTGCCGAGTTGAGAGAGTGGCGTCACAGGCGTTATGCCCGGCTGCTCGAGCAGAAAGAAGTTGCCCTGGACGGGGCCGCCGATGTGCTCAAGGATCTGCACGGCAGGGTCGGCATGGCTGTCGTGACAAGCTCGCAGAGACAGCACTTCGAGATTATCCATCGCCGGACAGGCTTTCTGCCCTATTTCGACTTTTGCCTGACCCGCGAGGACTATGCCAGCAGTAAACCCTCTGCGGAACCATACCTGCTGGCGCTGCGACAGTGCGGTCATGCCGCAGAAGAGATCCTGGTGATTGAAGATTCCCCCCGGGGCCTGCAAGCGGCAAAAGCCGCCGGGCTGTCATGCTGGGTGATCCCCGGGCACTATACGACAGCGCAGGATTTTGCCGCAGCCGACAGGGTTCTTGACGACATCAGAGGCGTCATGCAGCTCAACCTGTGAGATATGACCGACGCGGTAAATATTTCTCACATTTTTCTCAAAATTAATCTTGCCAAAAACTGACTGGTTTGATACATTTCGCACAACTCTTCGATTGCCTGCAAGCCGAAGAGCTTTTGGACCCCGCGTATCCCCCCCCTCCTTACGCGGGGTCTTTTTTTGCCTTGAGTGTTTTGGGAAAAGCCCTTGAGATTCAAGTATGTACCCCTGACGAGAGGCGGGGATTTTGCCGCGTGATTCCGCTTTTCCGCGGGGCTATTTTCACTGCAGTTCAATCATGTTCTGAACGCCCTGAGCAGATGGGGCATCAGCTGCTTCTTCCTTGACAAAACACCTTTCAGGTCAAACCGCCCGGCAGAGATCTGCGGGTAACCGACTGCAGCGATCAGCGACTTCTCGCCGCGCACGATCAACTGGCTATTCTGCTGCACGATATCGGTCACCAGCAGGCCGGCCAATACGAGGCCCCGCTTGTGCACAAGCGTTTCCAGCCCGCGGGCAATCTCTTCCTGCCGGTCGTCGAACTCCTGGAATGTCACCACTTCGACCTGGCCGATACCGAAGCGTCTTTCTTCGACATCGTACTCTTTGAAGTCTGCGGTCAGCAACGACTCGATATCCTGATAGGCGGCAAGCGCGCTTCCGGCGCGGAACATCTGCTGACCGAAAGCTGATGCATCCAGCCCTGAGCACTGCTCCAGCCAGGCAAGCAGTTGCCGGTCGGTATCGGTTGTCGTCGGCGACTTCAACAGAACCGTGTCCGACAGCAACCCGGCAAGCATCAGCGACGCGATATGCGGCGCTGGTTCGATCCCCGCCTGTCGGTAGAGTGTCGCAACCACCGAGCAGGTGCTGCCCAGCGGTTGATTGATAAAACGGATCGGTAATTCCGTGTGAAAATTGCCCAGCCGGTGATGATCGATGATTTCCAGGATGTCCACCTGGTCTGCACCGGGAACCGCCTGGGTCAGTTCATTGTGGTCGACCAGAATCAGTTTGAGTGGTGATGGCCGCAGCAGGTTCGACTTGGTGCCGACTCCGCAAACCCGGCCATTGTCATCAATCACCATGACCCCGGGCGCGGTGCCGCGTAGCAAAACCTTGCGGATTTCATCAAGCCTGTCATCCGGGTGTGCACGCGGAACATCGACGTCGGCGAGATAGCGCACCGGAGTTGACAGTCTCGCCAGCAGGGCGCTGGTCGCCGTGTCGTGAGGCGAACAAAGGATCGAGACCCGGTTTTCACGCGCCGCCACCACCAGGTCATCAGCGACGCCGAAGCCCCCGCTGACGATCAGAGTCCGGATGCCGAGTTGAATGGCATGCTCCTGGATATTCCGGCGATCACCGCATAAAACGACGACACGCCGCGGGTCAGCATCCGACAGCCGCTGCTGGAAGCTCTCCAGAGACATGGCTCCGACGAACAGATCAAGCTCCTCGGTGCGTTCGCCGTCAACCATGTTCACCACGCCTGCCTGCAGGCAGACCTGCATCGCATTAGGTGAAGAAAGGACCTGGCGAATCGGCCGGCCTGAGCGCGGCAGGAAGAGGTGTTCCGTCATACGTTTCAGGATCAGTGCGCCGAGGGGGGCGAGGTCGGCATCGACGACAGGCAGCATGCGGATATCGCGCTGGCGCATCAGGTCGAGAGCATTTGCCAGTGGCGAATCGGCATCAATCAGCGCCGGGTTATCACCGACCGTGTCCCGTAGCCGCGGGTAGACATCGGTCAAAAGCTGCGGCTGCGGCTGGCCAAGGTTATCGAGGACAAATTCGGTCTGCCGGTTAAGTCCACCGGCACGACCCGGTGAGACGTTGCTTCGCCCCTGCAGCTGACATAGTTCTGCATAGGCGATCGCACTGCAGATCGAATCCGTATCCGGGTTTTTATGGCCGACAACAAAAACTCTCTCAACTTGGCTCATGTGCCCTCCTTGTCCAGATAACCTCGAACATCACCCAAACCGATCATGTCCTCGACAATCCCACGTCCGGGAACTCCCGCCTCGTCGAACCAGACATACAGGCTGCCACTGTTGGTGTCAAAAATCTCCGGGTCAACATTGACCTGGATGAGCAGGCCGTGATCCGGGAAGTAATCCTGCGCAGCCTGCTCTTCGCGGGACAAGACATTGACTTCAAAGTCGATAAAGCCCTTGCCCGAATAAGTCGGGATCAGAATTTGCGTGCCGCGTTGCAAAGGGCCGTAAGCTCCTGTACGCAGGTTATAAAATGCCGTCAGCATATCGACGGGATACTTGCCGCCAGGGATGTCCAGCTGTTTCGTCGAGCTGATGGCACCTTGTTTCAGTCTTGTTTCAGTAATCGTCCCCCGTTGATAGTCGAAACGGCGGATTTTGCTTTGGTAGTGCCATCTTCCCCACCTCTTCTTCGTGATTTCCGACTCATGCTCAATACTCTCCAGTGAACCGTCCGGCATGATGCGCATCAATGAGCGGTAACTCTGTGTTCGCTCACCGGCAAGCCAGGAGGCGATCCCCAGGGTCCTGCCGATCAGTTCCGCGCGCAGGACATTCGCCTCTTTGGTCGCGACAAGTCGAAGCTCCCCCTCTGCCAGCCGGGTAAAGAAGAGAAAATCGATGCCGTATGAGTGGTCTTCGCCTGTCAAATGGGCCAGAGGCGTGACGGTGCCGAACTCCTGCGTCATTGCTAAGTCCGGCGTTGCCAGGTGAAACGAATAGAAAAATATCATCAACAGGTAAAAACGTGTCATCAGAGAAACAGGCTGGCGACAAAAAGAGCGTAAGCGCCCAGCAGCAGGCAGCCTTTCTTGCGATCCAGTTGCAATCGGGGCAGCAGCACGGTCAGAAGAGCAATCAGCAGGAGACAGAAGGCCAGCATGACCGGGAAATCGATCTGCAGGGCTCGTGGCTCTATGATAATCGGATTGAACATCGGGCAGAGCCCGAGGACGAACAGGATGTTGAAAATGTTGCTGCCGATGACATTGCCGAGGCTGATATCCATCTCACCCTTCCAGGCGCTCATAATCGAGGCGGCCAGTTCAGGCAGGCTGGTACCGATGGCGACGATCGATAAGCCAATCACCATTTCCGAGACCCCGAGCAGGGTCGCGACCATCACGGCGCCCCGCACCATCAATTCGGCACCGACCCCCAGACCGGCCATACCAAGGAGCACCAGGACCACGTTCTTGCCGCGGCCCGAAGAAGCGGCCCGAATCGCCCTTTCAACTTCGCCATCAACCGGCACAGCTGGCTCCCTTGCCGTGAGGATACAGTAGGCAAGGAAGATCAACAGGCAGATAAACAGGAGAAGGCCGTCCAGAAAACTCAGGACGCCGTCAAAGGCAACCGCATAGAGACCAAGCGAGGCGACAACCACGATCGGCACTTCGCGAACCAGCGTCGAACGCGCCACGACAATCGGTGTAATCAGAGCGGCCACGCCCAGGATCAGGCCGATATTGGCGATATTCGAACCGATGATATTGCCGGCGGCCATGGCAGACGCGCCGCGTACCGATGCAAAAAGAGAGACCAGTAGTTCCGGCATGCTGGTCGCGAAAGCAACGACGGTCAGCCCGACGACCAGCGGTCGCACGCCAAAAGACAGCGCCAGCCGGGAACTGCCCGTGACCAGGTATTCGGCACCGTAATAAAGGAGCAGCAGGCCGGCAAAAACGAGGATAACACCCAGGAACATTGATCAACCCCTCTATGCTCTTCGACAGCCCGATGAAAACGGCTGCCGGAACAATCAAAACGTATGCCAGTTTAATACCTGCACCCTTTGCTGTCGAGCACTGCTTGGGCGTGACATGATTATCTTGACTTAATTATCATTAAAGGGCTAATATTCATATATACAATTATTGATTAAAGGGTGGCCAATGGCAAACATTGAATTTGACAAAACGATCTGCCTAGACAGGGAAGCAGAGATTCTCAAGGTTCTGGGTCATCCGGTGCGGCTGAAGATTGTTGCCGGCCTCATGTCTCAGTCGTGCAACGTGAAGAAAATCTGGGAATGCCTCGAGTTACCGCAGGCAACCGTATCGCAGCACCTCGCCCTGCTCAAGAACAAAGGGATCATTGACGGCAAGCGTGACGGCGTCGAGGTCTTCTACCAGGTCACCTCTAAAGAGGCTCGTACAATCGTTCAGTCCCTGATGGCAGGTTTCGCCAGCGGTTAGCCGGAAAGCAGGGCAAAAAATATCCGCAACTAATTCAGCGGTGAGTGCAGTGATTCTGCGTTCACCGTTTTTTCATGGCATTTTACAAGGCGCTCAATCATTAAAACCCTCGTGTGTCAGAATAATCATCACCTGCAGCTGAACTCAATACGCTTGGGCGGTCAGAAGACACATGGTCTTTATCGCATTGAGT
>JBFLJZ010000106.1:0-10105 GCA_040882925.1 Desulfuromonadales bacterium | reverse complement strand
CACACCAGCATCGTCAAGACAGTACCGATCTATTCCAGTTCGCCAGGGAAATCAACGCCCATTTCAGCCGCGAGGAAAAGGCGGATGTCATGGAGGGTATCTGGCGGGTAATTTATGCCGACGGCACACTCGACAAGTTCGAAGACGCCCTGGCGCGACAGCTGGCGACCCTGCTGCGCCTCGATCACCAGGACGTGATTGATCGCAAGTTGAAAGTCCTCAATGAAGCGCGAAGCGCGAAGTGAGAGACGCGATAAACCGATAAAACCGTGCTTCCTGTAATTATCATGTTGCCCGTCATGTTTTCTGACCGTCAGTTGATCGCTTTTTCTCACCTGGCGCCTCGCACTTCGCCCCTCCCATGTCTTCTCTAACCCGCATCGTTGCATGGAGCCATGAGCTGGTCCGCGAGGTCCTCAGACCTGGCGACCTGGCCGTCGACCTGACGGCTGGCAAAGGTCGCGACACCCTTGCCCTTGCGGCAGCGGTCGGGCAGACCGGGCAGGTGGTGTCATTCGATACACAAGCCGTTGCATTGGAACAAACCGCCACGTTACTGCAGCAGCATGGTTATGCCGTGAAAAAATGGTCGGGGGACCGGGAAATTCCTGCCGGTAATGAGATCGTTCTGGTTCAAACCTGTCACAGCACACTTAGAGAAATTCTGTCGCGACCTGCCAGGGCGGTATTGGCCAACCTCGGCTATCTGCCTGGTGGCGACCGCAGGCTGATTACGCGTCCCGAGTCGACCCTGCCGGCTCTCACACAGTCTCTTGACCTGCTGTCGATCGGCGGCCGCCTCGCGGTCACGGTTTACCCGTCTCACCCGGGCGGTCAGCAAGAGGCGCAGATGATCGATGATTTCTTCGCCACCCTGCCGAGCGACCTCTGGCAGGTTCTTTTGCTGCGCGTTGCCAACCGCGGCGAAGCCCCCTACCTTCTGGCCGCAGAGCGGCGTTGCTGAAAACTTGGCGCTTCTCCGCGGGTTGTTTGACAAGGCTCCAATGAGATATGTGTTGTTCGCCAAGGATGAATCAGAAAAACCACTTCATAAAGAGCCCTCCACCATCACCGAACAAGCCGAATTCACTGCGAGGCACAGCCGGCAATAACGACGAGACAACATCCGGCCGATCTCCGGTATGCCAGGTCCAGAAGACCTGCAGGGAGAGATTGTCGGCTAGGCTGAGATCGAGGGTGGGGCGCATTAATGCCGATTCGTCATCGATGTTGTAAATCAACAGCCCCTGCAGTGTCGCTAGGGGGTGTATTTCATAAGAAGGAGCGACGATCAGGTAGTGTCGACCGAGCAGGTAGGTCAGGCCTTGCTGTAAAGGTGCCGAAGCGAGAGCTTGCGGATAATCTTCCGGGTCACCAACGCCGGGGCCGTTGTAAAGGTACTGGGTCACCAGGGAAAGGCCGTTGGCAAAGCGATACCATGCCTCGACGGCCGCGATCGAGAAAGAATCATGCAGGTCGCCGTCGATATCATCGGTGTCTTTACCGTCATAGACGCTTATTTCGCCTTTCAGACCAAGCGTCCCGATGCTGCCCGCCAACCCTGTGCCAATCATGTTGCGGCCACGCAACTCACCACCGATCAACAAAATATCCATCCCGGACCAGTTATCAGACCAGGTGCCGAGAAAAGAGTTGTAATCGGTCTCCTCGCCCCATACTGCGATCGCGCCGATCTGCCCGTCGAGTCCGTAGTTGTAGATTGCATGCAGGGCATCGACACCGCTGCGGACATCCGTGTCGATGGCATCGGGGGCAAACGGAGCAATCACGTCGAGTGGTGAGAAGACGAGGATACGACCAAAACCGATCGCTTGCCGGCCGATGGTCGTATCGACAGAGCCGGTTCGCCATTGCAGGTTCAAGCGGTCAACCTGCAGGCGCCCGGCGCCATGCTTGTCGTGTTGCCAGTTCTTTTCCAGGTCGAGTCTGCGATTATAATCAATCGATTCGGTGCCCTGGAAACCCGGGGGATCGCTCCAGAGATACTGGTAATCGAGTGCCGTCTCGAGCCGCCAGGCTGTGGCGGGCTGCCATGTGACATCCAGCCGGGCGCGATTGCTGCTGATCCAGTATTCGGGGGCCAGGCCGGCGGGAGCTTCTTCGACGTAGACGTTGAGTGATTTTAGGAAACCGCTCCACTGCAGTGCTTCAGCCAGGGCCGCCGCGGGGATCAAAATGATCACCTGGCAGCAGATTATGCCGTACAGACAACGTGCGATGTTGGCTTTGATGAGACTCATGTGCTGATCGTCGTGTCATCGGCAAGGCAGCCGTCCTGCAGGTGAATAACCCTTCGTGCCTGCGCGATGACCCGATCGTCGTGGGAGCTGAAGATAAAAGTCGTGCCTTGCTGCCGGTTGAGTCGACGCATCAGTTCGAGCAGCTCCTCGGCGGTATGGGAGTCGAGGTTGGCGGTTGGCTCATCGGCCAGGATGACGTGGGGCTCGGCCGCCATGGCCCTGGCAATCGCAACCCTTTGTTGCTGGCCTCCCGACAGGTCCGCAGGACGGCGGTTTTCCAGGCCGTCGATGCCCAACTCGGCAAACAGCTTGAGGACTTTCTCGCGCCGTGCCGGTTTCGGGATCTTCTGCAGCATCAGGGTGAATTCGGCATTCTCCGCCGCGGTCAGAACCGGAATCAGGTTGTATGACTGGAAGATGAAGCCGATGTTCTGCAGGCGGAAATCGGCCAATGCCTTCTTACTGGCCGTACCAAGGTCGATCTGGTTGACGATGACCTGCCCGGATGTCGGGTGGTCAAGGCAGCCGATCAGGTTCAATGCGGTTGTCTTGCCACTTCCGGATGGCCCGGCTAAGACAGCAAACTCTCCGGCCTCGAAGGTCAGTGACACGCCGTTGAGCGCCCGGATCTCCTGGTTGCCCAGAGGGTAAATTTTGCTAACATTTTTCAGCTCAATCAGGGACATAAAACTCCGAATTTCGAGGTGCGAAGCGCGATGGAATCTTTTTCGCGCCTCGCGCCTCGCGTTTCCTTAGGTTTAATGGTGTCGCATCCCTTCGACGGGAGTGGTTCGCCCGGCCTTGATCGCGGGATATGCTGCGGCAGCCAGGGTCAGGCAGACCACGTAAACGGCGATACGGACCATCCAGGCCGGGTCCCAGCTGGCCCGCATGACCGGGTCGAAGACAACACCGCCAAATTCGAGCGTATCCGGGACCAGCTCAGCCAGGTCTATCCCCACTGCAACCAGGTACCAGGTGGCCAGGCTGCCGAGGATTGTGCCAATGGTGGCCGCAAGCAATCCCATGATCACGGCCTCCAGCAGGATCAGGCCGCGCAGGGTCATCGGCTTCGAGCCCATGGCCAGGATCACCCCGAACTCTCGCATGCGCTCCATGACCGACATCAGCAGAGTGTTGATCACACCGATCGTCACGATCAGCAGGATAATAATAAAGATGAACTTCTGGCTGGCATAGTCCAGCTTGATGGCGTTGGCGAGGTTCGGCATTGCTTTTTCCCAGCTGACGGCGAGGATATTCTGGTCGGCCGGCAGTTTTGTCGCAATCTGCCGATGGACGGTTTTCTCCAGTCTTGCATCGGCAAGAATCACCGCCAGTTCATGGACCGATCCGGGGTTGCCGGTCAACAGGGCCGCGCGCCCGCGGCCGACCAGGATCAGCGAGTTGTCGATATCTTTCATCCCGGAGCTGACGACACCGCGAACACGCAGCAGTTCGCTATGCAGGGTACCGTCCTCATGCTGGGCGGTGACGACGAATTTCTGGCCGGGCCGGATCTGCAGCTCGTTGAGCAGGCGGACGCCGATGACTGCATCGCGAGAATCGGCAGAGCGAATCATGCCGTCTGCCGGCAGCGTTTTGAGGAACGGGTTGATCTGGCGTTCCCGATCAGGATCAACACCGATCAGCAACACGCCCCGGCTCTCTCTGCTTGACTGTGCCAGTGCCGGAATATATAGGCGCGGCAAGACCTGTTCGACACCGTCGATCTGTGCGATATCGCCAACCAGGGAGGCATCCCTGAAGTGCAGGATTTCATCGCGGCTTTCCAGGTAGTTGTTCCGGTAAATGGCGATGTGCCCGGTGCCGGCACGCACGCCGCTGTCAACCATGCCCGCGTAGACACCGTAAGACAGGTTGTGTACCGCCTGCACCAGCATGATGCTGAAGGCAATGGCAGTCAGGGTGATAATCGTGCGGCGCCGGTTGCGCCAGATATTTTTCCAGGCCAGTCTGAAGAGATCCACAGCCTACACCTCTCTGACCGCCTGGACCGGGTCGAGGCGTGCTGCCCGGTTGGCCGGCAGGAAACCGGCGAGCAGGCTGACCAGCAGCAGCATGCCGGCCGGGACGAAGAAGTTCGCCGCTTCGAACACTGCGTGCAGGCGCGGCAGGATCGTGCCACCGGCATAAGTGACCGGCGTGATGTATTCAGCCAGGTCGACTCCGACCTGCTGCATGTAAAGAGTCATCGCCGCGCCGCAGGTCAAGCCGATGGCCAGGGCGATGCAGCCCAGTATCCAGGTCTCAAGCAAAATCAGGCTGCGGATTGTCCATGGCCGCATCCCTTGAGCCATGAGGATGCCGAACTCGCGGGTCCGTTCCATGACCGACATGAAAAAGGTGTTGAGAATGCCAAGCCCGGTTGCCAGGTAAAGGATGGTGACAATGATCATGCGACTGACATCGTAAGCAGCGATGACTTCACGCATTTCCGGCAACAGGTCGCCCCAGTCAAGAATCGCGACATTGTCGGGCAAGTGCGGATTGAGACGGTCCGCGGTCGGGGCTGCGAGCATCGGATCGGCGAGGGTCATGGCAACTTCGTGAATGCGTCCCGGCAGGACCAGGACGTTCTGGACCCACTGCAGGGGGGCCAGGACCAGGTTGTTGTCATTGCGGCTGTCGCCGGTGGCGAAGATTCCGGTGACAATCAACAGATCGTTGCCGATCGAGCCGTCAGCCGCCTGAGTGACGAAGACCATTTCGTCTCCGGTCCGGACCTTCAACTTGCGTGCCAGCCCCTGGCCGATCAGTGCACCGTTGCCTGTCACATCGGCAGGGTAATTTCCGGCAACCAGCTTGGTCTGCAGTGATGTGACTTGCTGCTCCCGGGCGGGGATGATACCGAGCACTTCCACCGGTTGACTGGTCTCCGCAAGCGAGATCAGGCCAAAGCTGCGCAGGCGTGGCGAAACGCCTGTAATCGCGGTGTCGTCGGAGGGAATGTCCCTGGCTGCAATATTCTCGTCGAGATGGGCAAACAGGTCGCGGCGTTCATGATAGTCGACATGCGCCAGGACCATGTGCCCGTAATATTGTTCGGTTGCAGATGCCAGCATGTCCCGGAACATACCGGAAAAAACGCCGAGGGCGAGAATCAGCAGGGCTGCAGAAACTACCATTGCCGAGAGGGTCAACAGGGTGCGCCGTCGATTGCGCCAGAGGTTGCGAAAAGCCAGGGTTAATAGCATGGTCAGGGTTTTTTGAGATTGCGCAGGGAAAAGTAGGTCTCATCAATCGGCAGGTCAAAGACCAGTTCCCGGTACTGCAGGATCGTCTGTTCGTCAGGTTTTTCCAGCGGCAGAACAGTCAGACGCATTGGCACGATACGGTCGCCGATCTGCTGGACGTCATCAAAATGGATCTCACGGACGCGAACCATCTCCTCGTCATAATAATCAACCCGCACGGGAACCTGCGGAGTCTTGTTGATCTTGTAGATGATTTTCCCCCAGACCACTGCCGCATCGGTTTTCGGCAAGCACTCGACGATATAATCGGTTGCAGTCTCCTCGATCAGCCGCAGGTTGTAGTCCTTCTCGATGTGGTTGGCTTTGACCAGGTCGTCATTGGTGATGTGACTGCCCATCCAGCTACCACCCATCATCGATGGCGGGACCTTGATGACCCGGTCGACCTTGGGCAGGTAATTCCAGACCTCCCGGTACCTCTTCAGGGTCGCGACGTCACGCTCCTTGGCAGGTTCAAGAATGCGCACCAGGAAGTAATCGCGATCAAGTGACCATGCCTCCATCTGCAGAGACCGGTCCCAGTGACTGGTTTTGACCTGCATGGTCGACAGCGCCCTCGATGATGCACCCATATACTGCTGTTCGACCTGGCGGATCAGCGCTTCAACATCGAGGGCGAAGGCTGGCAGGGCAGACAGCAGCAGGACGCTTGTCCAAAGCAGCGTTGAGAAAAGCCTGGCTGCGCGTTCAGTGCTCATGACCTCTTCCGGGCATTGAAATGATCCTGACTGTTTGAAGAATAGCATAAATCAGCTCTAAGGCTTTAATACTGTAAAGCCTGACAACTGTAAAAGCTGTTTAAAAAACAAAAAACGCCCCGAATATCGAGACGCTTTTGTTGTTTAAACATTCTTGCCGATTTTTATTTTTTCGGTGGCCGGCTCGCATAAATAAGAACTTTGCGGTCTGTGTAAGCTTCGACTTCGCCAGCAAAGGTTTCTATATGATAGTAATCCTGGACTTTCTCAGGGGCCTCGACAAAAAATTTGTTAAGCTCGGCGATCCCTTTGCGGTTCAGTCCGGCCCGTTTGGCCCAAGTCGGAAAATCGTGGGTCTTCGGGATGGTTGTCGTTTCGTGGAGGATGAAGCCCGCATCCTGAACCATCTCACGCCAGGCTTCTTCAGTATAGGCCTGGATATGGGTCGGATCACGCATCATTTCCATTGCCTGGTACCATGCCGCAATGTCCGGATCGTCCGGCAGCACCGTGTCGACGATGGCAATGCGCCCGCCGCGCCGCAGGACACGATGAAATTCACTCAATGCCCTTTTGACATCGGGGAAGTGATGCGGAGCGATACGGCAGGTCAGGAGGGTGAACGCACCGGCAGGAAATGGCAGGTCTTCCGCGTCGGCTTCGCGGAAAGTGACATTGTCAACGCCACCTTCTTCACTGATGAATTCCTGGGCCTTTTTCAGCATGACCATGGTCAGGTCAGAGGCAACCACGCTGCGGACCAGCGGGGAGAAGCGCAATGCCGTGTGTCCGCCGCCGCAGGCGACATCAAGCATATTGTCATCAGGCATCGGTTGCAGCAGCCGGACCATCATCTCAAGGTCATCGCCGGTAGCAAAGCCCCGGTCATGGATATAGCCGTCCGCCGCGCGCCCGAATTGTTCCCTGACTTTATTTTTGAATTCACGTGACATTCGAATCTCCTTCTTGCCTGACAACTGATTATAACATCAGTTCTGGAAAATGCTCGTTAGGAAAAGCGTCGTTAGGCAATAAAGACGACTTCCAATGTGGCTTTTTAATGTATTGAAACTGACTTGGCAAGGTTAATCCGCAGATCCAGGCGTGAAACGCTTCTTTGACGTATCCCGTAAGGTTGACTTGCCCGGCCTGATGCGAGGATTAGCGGTCGCGATTTTCACTGCTGCCGCTGATTAGCGAAGCAGCTTTTATGTGTATTTTTAGTCAGCTTTGGGTTTCGAGGCATGACTTGTCCCGCATGCCATGGCACCTGTCTCCTCAAGGAAGCCGATCAACTCAACGAGGCCCCGCGATAATGCCTCCGGGACATCGGGGATCTCCTGCAGGCTGGTCGACAAGCGTTTTGCCGCCATCAGGGCATTGCGGTATTGGTGCGATATCTTCTCCCCCGGCTGGTGGCCATGCTCCATGTCGCGGAACTGCCTGGCGATCATCGGGTGGCTGCGCTCCTGTTCGATAACGGCCTGACGCAGTTCACCATATTCCGCCATGCTGAAAGGTTTTTCTTCATCGGCCTGGCGCAGCAGGTCCACCGAACGATAGTCCGGTAAAGGATGCCCGGCTTTGCGTTCCAGGAGCCCGGGCTCCTTCCTTTCGAGAAAACGGTAGGCCAGCAGCAGTTTCTCCGCCGTCTTTCTCCGGATGCGAATCTCTCTGGTGCAGTAATCCTCGAACGTCGTATAGCCCCAATCGGAAAACTGGCCGCTGTTGCTGACCCGTGCCAACCACTCTCCCAGCTCAACCCAGGATGATTTGAACTGCCTGGCGGATACGAGCACCCGGTAGCGTTCAGAATCCTGCGGCAGTTGCTGCATGAGTTGTTCGATATGTTGCGCACCACTGGTTGCGGTTGTTTTTTCCATGGTCGTCTCCTGAGTGGGATGCGGCGGCATCATAGCACATGTGATTTGTGACAGGAACGGCATAGAAGATTTAAGGGGCTTTGTATCAGTATCCAGAATTCAGTACTCAGAATGCCTCATGAGTTTCATCTCTTCTCTTTTGCCTTTCTCCTGGATTCTGACTTCTGTATTCTGTATTCAAGTTTAGAACTACAGCGCTTCACGCGAGGGATTCTCTTGAACAGGCCCAAACCGCTTCGCTGCACCGTCGGCCCTGAAACCGCCCGCATGCTCAACCTCGGTCATCCCTGGGTGATCGCCGACCGTTATACGTCCAGATGGCCGAAAGCCGAATCCGGCAGCCTGGTTGAACTGGTGACGGAAAAACAGCATTCCCTCGGGACTGCTCTGTACGACCCGGGGGCCCGTATCGTCGCGCGAAGCCTGTCCCGGGCGGTTATTGAAATCGATCGTGGCTGGTACGTGGCTTGCCTCGAGAGGGCGGCCAGGAGCCGTAGCTGGATCGATTTCGGCGATACCGATGTTACCCGTCTGGTTAACGCGGAAGGTGACGGCCTGCCCGGTCTGACCGTAGATCGATACGCTGATTACCTGATGCTGCAATACTATACCAAGGCCTGGGAAAGACACCTGCCGACGATTGTAACGGCCCTACAGGAGGTCTATGCCCCGGCGGGGGTCTATGTCAAGTTTCGTCCTCAGGAGACCCGCAAGCTGACTGCCGGCAAGCAGAAAATGCCGGTGCACGGCCGCCTGCTGGCAGGCGTTGCCGCTCCGAATGATCTCTCGGTACGCGAGAACGGTCTTTCCTACCATGTCGACCTGGTCAAAGACCTGAATACGGGCCTGTTCCACGACCAGCGGCTGAACCGACTGGAGTTTCGTCGCCTCTCTGCGAACTGCCGTGTGCTGAACCTGTTTGCCTATACCGGCGCGTTTTCCGTCGCCGCTGCCGCAGGCGGTGCACAACAAGTTACCAGTGTCGACGTTTCGGGACGCTATCTCGAGTGGGCACGCAACAACTTTCGCCTCAATCAGATTGACGTGGAAAGCCATGAATTCGTCACCGGAGACTGTTTTTCGGAACTCGATCGCCTGCAGAACTCAGGTCGTCAATACGATATTGTGCTCATAGACCCGCCCAGCTTCTCGACGACCCGCAAGAGTCGCTTCACGACCAGTGGCGGCACGGCCGAACTGGTGCAGAAGTCCCTCGGGTTACTCAAGGCAGGTGGCCTGCTGGTGGCCTCCTCCAATTTGCAGAAAATGCCCCTCGAATCTTATCTGAAGGAATTGCGCAAAGGCAGTTTGGCGGCTGGATACCGGCTGCAGGTTATCAAGGTGGCCGGACAGGCGGAGGATTTCCCCTTCCTGACGACTTTCCCTGAAGGGAACTACCTCAAGTACGTGGTGTCAGTCGTGCAGAAAAAACTTTGAGTCGGCCAGGGGCTGATTCAAAATGTGCATGGGATCTTTGGGCGAAGGGCCTGCCGGTTGCGGAGGATCTTCACCGACATGTGCCCGGAAGATGTCGTGATAAAGGAACTCATAGCCGCGCAGGCGGTCTTTTTTCAGCACCGGGTGATCGACTGGCAGAATCAGAAAGGGCCGCGACTGTTCACCGCCGAGCGAACCGTGGCCACCAACCTGGTCGTCGAAGCAGGCGATCCCCTCTTCGTCGATCGCCCCGAAGAGAACCAGGTCGCCGCAGTGGCGACCGAGGCCATAGCGATATAATAGTTCGAGTGTGTCGTAAGGTGCGCCGTAAGGTCTCAAAAAGGCCAGTTCGTGCTGCTGGAAGCGGGGACTCTCCGTGACACAGATATGGCCGCCGCTATGAAAGATCATCAACTCACCGGCGTTGGCCCCGCGCGCCAGAATGAATCCAATGCCTTTGTGTTTCTGCAGAAAACGCAGCAGCATCGGTTGTGCCTGTTCAACTTCCTGGTAACTGAGAGGCCTTTGCGAACCGGTGATGTAAAGAT
>JBFLJZ010000003.1:0-6451 GCA_040882925.1 Desulfuromonadales bacterium | reverse complement strand
TGCTGCAGCGGGGCGATGCGCATCTTTACATTGCACTGCCGGCAGAGGAATAAGGCTTTCGGGCAGGTTCGCCCGGACAATAAAATGTTACGCCAAGTATGGAGGTCTCATGGCCAAACTGGTAGACAACCCGAAACTTGCATTCCGACTGGCCCGCGCCATCATCTCGGATATTGCTCTTTACAATCAGGATAAGGTCAAGGAGGGCATCAAGAACGATTCGGTTTTTGACGTCCTGTCCGAGGAGCTGGAAGAAGGTCGGGAACATTTTTATGGCCGGGTCTCTCCCGATCTGGGTGATCGCGACCATCTCTACGACCGTGCGATTGTCGACGTCATGATCAAGCAGGCGGGTAAAATCGAAAGTTCAATCTGGTAGCTGCATGCCTGCGTGCCGCTTTCTTCAGGTCACTGCCGAGCACGTGGCGAAGCGGCTTGACCGTTTCCTGGATGACAGCCTGCCGGAGCTGAGCCGCTCCCAGATCAAACGCCTGATCGATGAAGGAGCTGTCACGCTGAACGGCGGGATGAGCAAGTCAGGCGTCAAACTGAAAGGCGGAGAGAACGTTTGCGTGGTCCTGCCGGATCCGGTAGCGGCCACCGCCGCCGCAGAACCGATTCCACTACAGATCCTTTATGAAGATCAGACGCTCGTTGTCGTCGACAAGCCCGCTCACTTGGTCGTCCATCCCGCACCGGGCCATCAGAGCGGCACCCTGGTCAATGCCCTGTTGCATCACTGCAGGGACCTCTCGGGGATCGGCGGGGAACTGCGGCCAGGCATTGTCCATCGTCTCGACAAAGATACCTCCGGGGTGATGGTTGCAACCAAGGATGATTGCACTCACCAATATCTGGCTCGGCAGTTCAAGGCCCACACGGTACAGCGGCGATACCGGGCGCTTGTCCACGGTCTGGTTGCTGAAGCGACGGGGACGATAGACCAGCCGATCGGTCGGCACCCGGTGCACCGCAAGAAGATGTCGACGCAAGCTCGCAGCCACCGCCGGGCGGTAACGCGTTGGCAGGTCCTGCGGCGCTATGACGCCGATCGTTTGACCCTTGTCGATCTGAGCCTGGAGACGGGCAGGACTCATCAGATCCGGGTCCACATGGCCGGAATCAACTGCCCGGTCGTCGGCGATCCCCTGTATGGCGGGGTCAGCCGGATCAAGGCCTTCGCTGACCAGATTTTACGGCAGATGGTTGCAGGCCTTGAGCGGCAGTTCCTGCATGCCTGGCAACTTGGCTTCGAACACCCGAATGGGCAAACGATGCTCTTTCAGGCGGACCTGCCGCCTGAGCTGTATCAAATTCTCAGTTACCTCGAAGGGAAATACAGCTACTCTCTGACGGACCTCAAAGTCATGCCTCGCGCAGGTCCTAGTGAAACGTGATCGGATGAAAACAGTTAAACAGGGCAAAATACATTTCATGCAACCGGCCTGGGCCGACCGGGCAGAACTGTCCGCCGGCTTTACGACCCGCAATGGCGGCAGCAGCCGGCCACCGTACAACTCGCTCAACCTCGGTTTCGGCTCCGGTGATCAGCGATCCCAGGTTGAAGCAAACCGTGCTGCCGTGGCCAGGAGTTTTGGCCTCGAGCCACATTTGTTCCTGACCGTTAAACAGGTCCATGGCAGTGAAATTCTGGTGATCGACCAACCCAATCCCGAAGTCTCTCATTTTCAGCGTGTCGAAAGTGACGCGATCATCACCAACCAACGCAACATTCTGCTCGGCATCCTTGTTGCGGACTGTTTTCCGGTTATCCTCTATGATCGAAGCAAGCACGTTGCCGCTGTCATCCACCTGGGCTGGCGCGGCACCGCCGCCGGCCTGCTGGAGCGGACCGTTTTGGCGATGCGCGAAATCTTCGGTTGCCAGGCCGCGGACATCAGCGCCGCGATCGGTCCGGGCATTGCAGCTCACAGCTACGAAGTCGATCGGCCGGTGCGCGATTGTTTTCGCCAGGGCACCGGCCAGTGGCAGCGCATCACCAAAGAAGTCAGGCTCGGCCACTGGCAGCTTGACCTGCAGAAAAGCATCGCCCTGCAACTGGATGCAGCGGGGATTGATCGTGCTGCGGTTGATACGGTTGCCGAATGCACCTGCTGCCACAAAGAGACCTTCTTTTCGTATCGCCGCGACCAGGGCAGAACCGGTCGCCAGATGGGATTCGTTCTGCTGCACTAAGGTTGTGGCATTTTCAGAAGGGAGGCTGGCGGAACCGCAGTTTATGTTTGGGCGACTTTCCTTGGCGTGGTGCTAAAATATCAGTGTTCCTTGCGCAAATGTGAATTGCACGATCAGTTGAAAAGAAAGACTTAACGCTCCTCAACCGAGATCTCTCCAAACAGATAGTCGTTGACCGAATCCGGGGAGACCTTTACTTCACCGGCCATAACTTTCTCGAGCCTCTCCTCGTAACCCTCAGCATTGATGATGCTGCCGGGCTCCCAGGCACGTGCCGTGTCGATCAAGCCCAAAGCGTAACCCATGACCAGCAGTTTTGCCCGATTCGGCGCCTTGAGACGTACACGGATTTTTTCAAGCTGTCTTTCGACCGCTTTTGTGCTAAGCCCTAATTGATTAGCGACCTGTTTCCCGGGCATTCCTTCGGCCGTCAACTGCAAGATCTCTTTTTCTAAATCCGTGAGGAAGAGGCTCTCCCTTTCCAGCAGAGAATATTTACTGTTCAGGCAGATATCCAACAAGGCATCGTGAATGTGCAGTCCAATGGCGGGTCCGACGAGCAAAGCGGTCTCCAGCATATCTTCGACAGCTGCCAATGGTTGCCTGGTCAGAAGTGCGAAGGTTCCCCTGCAGGGCACGGCCGGAATCGGCACAGCAACTCCTCCCGTCCAGCCTTCTCGATGTGTCATTGCAACGATTTCCTGGGTTTTAGCGCAATAATTCGCCCAATCCTTTCGATCCGTCGTCCAAACCATACCTAAATTGTGATTTTGGCAATAGTTGGCCAGCGGGTCTATTTTGTAGAACCCCTTGCGCATATAATTGAAAATCCAGCGCACAGGGTAATTGGTGACCATCAACGCGTGCGTCTTCCACACGAACCGGGTTGGGACGTGGGCCACATAGGCGAAGTTGTCCCAACCCATATGCTGGCAAAGCAGATCGGTGAGGAGCCTGCGGACCTCTCCATTGCTCTTCGCGCTGCGAATTTTTCTGCAGGTATTTAAAATGTCAGCATGCATAGTCAAGTCGCGCCATCACTTGCAATAGATAATGCAACACTTGTTTGACGAACATGGCGAAAGATTATCGTCCCGATATCATCAAGGTTAGAATTCTCTTATTTTTTTTGGCTTATAAAGAATCGTAATATCATATACTTATCTATGAAGATAGGGAAATTTCCCTTATCGACATAAATCTTGTGATCACATAAACTTTAACTGTCTTCTTCATTGGGAATATGGCTGATTATGGAGGGGGGGACCGGATTGCCATTGATTGATGGCAATCCGGTTTTATCCCAAGACAAAGCTTAACCATTGAATTATGCAGGCAATCATAGCCATTGCCCGTGGTTCTTCTTTAACCCCGAACCCTGTTGTCAACGGTTTATCCCTTTCCCGGGTGATTGATATCTTTTTTCGATACGGTATAACTATTTTTGTTTTGCTGCTTTTTACAGCTTGGGTGTTTAATAGTCAGGTTTTTACGATTCAGCAATACAAATCCAGCGAGACGTTTTCTGTCTTTAGCACCCGGCTTTATACAACAGTGAATTCTAGATAACATTACAGAGGTTATTCGTGGACAAGGCACATGTACTGATCATCGAGGATGATGCCAGCGTCTGTGAACTGCTTTTTTCCTGCCTGACCAAGACAGGTTATCGCGTGTCCGTCGCCCACAGAGGCGAGGCGGCCCTGGGTCAGATCGAGGAGGACCCGCCTGCTCTAGTCATCCTCGATCTCAATCTGCCGGGCATGAATGGCCTGGATGTCTGCCGGGTTATGCGGCGCGACCAGTGGATGAGTAAAATCCCGGTCCTGATGCTGACCGGGCAGTCCGAAGAAGACGACATCGTGACCGGACTGGAAGTCGGTGCCGATGACTATATGACCAAGCCCTTCTCGCCGAAACTGCTTGATGCGCGTGTCAAGGCGTTGTTACGGCGCGGCAGTGATCTGTCGGACAAGACACCTGCCACCCCCTCCGCGACAAGTGATATAACGCCAACTCTGCTCGTGAAGACCCTTGGCAAGTGTGAATTGAGCATCGACGGCCGCCGTCTCTCCTGGACCGAAGAATTCAGCCCCTCCCAGCGGCAGTTGATGTCAATGCTGGTTGCGACCACCGATGGCAAGGTCGCCCAGGAAGAAGTCCAGGCATCACTCTGGCCTGACAGCCCGACGAAGAAGGCCCGTTCAAGTGCCGATTCTCTCCTCTCCCGCGTGCGCAAGACGATGGATGAATGGTTTGCGCCGTTTGACAGCAAGAATTACCTGGTGGTCAAGCGAGGGTACCTCTGCCTGGAGAACAGCAAAATAGACGCTCACGAATTCAGTCGCCTGGTGCGAAAAGCCCATCAGCAGGTTGCCAACCTCGAATTCTGGCCGGCAGAAATCACCTTCTCTTCGGCCTTCAGCCTTTGGCAGGGGAAATTCCTCCCGGCTGATTTCGGCATCGATGCGGCGGTTGTGTACCAGGACGAGATTGAGCAGACTTACCTTGCCGCCAGCCAGACCTTTGCCCGGTTGCTGGCGGAGAACAACCGCCACCAGCAGGCGCTGAAACTTTTGCGCGATGCCTTGCGCTACGATCCCACCAACGATGGTGTTGTGCGCCTCATCTACCAGCTGCACCTGGCACAGAACAGCCCGGGGTTGGCCAGCCAGGTTCTCAAACAATACAGCGAGGCGCTGTCCAGAGAGCACTTTTCCACCGAGGAGATCGAGGATATATTACAGGATTTTCCGCATGAGAAACCCGGCGATGACTGGTTCCCGGTCAATGGGCAGGTCGATTAATGCATGAGAACCGTCACAAGTCGTCGACAATATCCTCTGTGAGAAAATTGTGAGAGGCCCTGTGTATAATGTTTTCCAGAGATCACGCTTGTGTTTGCAGGCTTCATTAGTATAAACGAAGAGAGGGATTGTCGTTCATTTTAGGGGGGCCCCCGGCCATCGGTCGGGGGCCATTTTTTTGTATGCAACTGGAAACGAGTCAGCGTGGTCCTGCCGCACCGTTTGTGCCGCGGTCAATGTCCGTCGCCCTGCTTGACTGGCCGTGACCTGCACTTGCATTCAGGAGAGTTTTTGTCAGACTGTAGAATACGGATAACAACCGCAGGCAGGTTTGATGAGGATGAAAGATATGCATGCAATGGATAAGGTTGGCAGCAATATCATCGCCATGGTCCTGGCCGGCGGCAAAGGGGAACGACTCAGTCCCCTCACGCATCGGCGGGCCAAGCCGAGTGTTGCGTTTGGCGGGAAATACAAGATCATCGACTTCGTTCTCTCCAATCTCTTCAATTCCGGGATCAAAAAGGTTTACATCCTGACCCAGTACCGGGCCTACTCGCTGAACAAGCATCTGCGCGAATCCTGGGGGAAATGGACCGGTTTGGGAGATTTCTTCGTTGGCATTTCCCCCGAGACCCGCAGCGAAAGCGAGGAATGGTTCAGAGGGACGGCTGATGCAATCCTCCAGTACTTGCGTTTTGTCGAGTCTTCGCATGCGGATTATGTGGCGGTCTTCGGGGGTGACCACATTTACAAAATGGATGTGACCCAGATGACCAGTTTCCACAGCTTGAACCGGGCCGACATCACCATCGCCGCCCTGGAAGTTCCCATTTCGGAAGCCAGTCGATTCGGTATTTTCTCTGTCGATAAAGATGCACGGATTACCGGTTTTGCCGAAAAACCCGAAGTGCCTGAAACAATACCCGGGCGCGAGACATGCTTCGCCTCCATGGGCAACTATATCTTCCCGACGCGGAAATTGATTGAAGTGCTGCAGGAAGGGAAGAAAATCCATGCCGACCTGGACTTTGGCAAACACGTGATTCCGATGATGCTGGAAAACGGCGACCGGGTCTTTGCCTACAATTTCAATGATAACGTGATTCCCGGCATGAAGAGCGAAGAGCGCGGCTACTGGCGGGATGTGGGGACCCTTGATTCGTACTACGAGGCAAATATGGATCTCATCAACGTCTCGCCGCAGTTGAATCTGTATAACTACAAATGGCCGATCCTGACCAATCAGGGGAATTTGCCGCCGGCCAAGACCGTCTTTGACGATGACGGCCGTCGCGGTCAGAATATCGACTCTTATGTCTGCGCCGGTTGCATTACCAGCGGCAGCACGGTCAGGCGCTCGATCATCGGTCCCCGCTGCAGGATACACAGCTTCAGCACGGTCGAGGATTCGATCCTGTTTGAGAATGTCAGCGTCGGTCGCCATG
>JBFLJZ010000105.1:0-4085 GCA_040882925.1 Desulfuromonadales bacterium | reverse complement strand
CCCCTGGACCGGGTCGGCAAGGCCGAAGCGGTTCTGGTCTTCGGTGCTGACTTGCGCTCCGAATCACCGGCCCTCAACTGGCAGGCCCAGCTGGCTGCGCGCAAAAATGACGCCAACCTGATCGTCGCCAACCAGCGTCGGGTCAAGCTGGTCCGCCAGGCTGAAAACTTCCTGCAGTACCGGCCCGGCAGTGACGCATATCTCGCCGGTGCCCTGGCGAAACTGATTGTCGACAAGGGACTGGCAGACAATGACTTCCTGAACCGCTGCGTCGCCAACCGCGACGAGCTGGACGCGTACCTGAACAGTTTCGACTTGGATGCCGCCTGCACGGTGACCGGCGTCGACCGGAAGCAGCTTGAGAAAGCCGCGGAATATCTCGGTACAGCCACGTCCGTCGCCATCGTCTTCGGCCGCGACGTCATGGGCAGTGCCCAGGCTGAAGCGTCGATTGCCACGATTGCCAACCTGGCCCTGATCACAGGGGCCCTGCACGGCGACCTCGGCGGACTGTTCCCGGTGGCCGCCAAGGGCAACACCCAGGGCCTCATCGATGCCGGCGCTGCTGCCGAATTTCTCCCCGGATTACAGGACTATACAACCAGCCAGGAGACTTTTGCCAAAGCCTGGCACTGTACGCTCCCGGCCGGCGGTGCCGATGCCGTCGGCATCCTGGAAGGAATCGAGCAGGGCCAGATCAAGGCCCTGTATCTCGCCGGCGCAAATCCCCTGGTCGGTTTTCCGGAAAACAACCGTTGGCGCAAGGCCCTCGACAAGCTCGACATCCTGGTCGCCCAGGATATCCTCGCCAACGACCTGACGAAACTGGCAACCGTGGTTCTGCCGGGTGCCGCCACTGCTGAGAAACGCGGCAGCGTGACAGCGATCGACCATCGCGTCAACAAGCTGAGAATCGCCATTGCAGCGCCGGGAGACGCGCGACCTGACCTTGCCATCTTGTGCGACCTGTTTGCCCGCCTGGCTGGCAAACCGGCGCCGAGCGAGAATGCCATCCGCCAGGAGATGATGGAGCTCAGCGGCAGTTATGCCGATGTCTGCCAGGCGCTCGAGCAGCGCAGCTTCTGCTGGAAACAGCCCTACGCACCGGCCGATAAGGCCCTGATTGCGGCAACCCCGGAGCTAATCGCTCCGGAGTCGGCCGACCTGAAACTCATGCTCAGCAAGTGTCCGTTCCAATTCGGCACCACCACGACCTACTCGCCGGCCAACAATGAACTGGCCACGGAAGGGCTGATTATCGTCAATCCTGAAGATGCCGGCAAGCTCGGCGTTGCCGATGGCAGCAAGCTGAAAGTCACTAGCCCGTCAGGCTCGACAAGCGGCAAGGTCATGGTCCACGACATGATGCCCGCAGGACTGCTCGCCGCATCGGACAACTTTGCCGACATGAACATCCAGCAGATCATGCCGAGTGGCAGCAACTGCGTTGCCGTAACCGCCGCCAGGGCATAGGCAGGGAACATAGGAAAAACAGCGCCCCGCACAACAGCGGGGCGTTTTTTATGCAAGACGACAAAATCCTGTCTGCAGGTTTGCCGAAATCAAGGCCGTTAGCTTGAAGATTATAACCCTTGCACACAAAGCAATTTTTCTATATATTGAAACTACAATTATTGTTCGGAGGAACTCATGGAGTCCCTATTGCTTTTATTGGCCATCCTGGCAGGCTGGTATGTCCTCAACCGCTGGATTCTGCCGCTTCTGGGAGTTAAGACCTGACTCTCTGGAAGCTGTGAACTCCCCGTGCGGGAGGAGGACAAAGATGATCAGAAGAAAAATAAACAGGGCAACAGATGAAACATCTGTTGCCCTGTTTATCATCAAGTCTTGCTGAACTTTGTCAGCAGCCTGAACTCTAGCGCAGGCTTGTGGCGCAGCGCGGGCAAGTAAACATGCTGGTGGACGGTACCTTGTGGCCGCAGGTCGGGCAATTGAACCAGTAACGGCAATACTTGCATTGCGGGTCCGACAGCCCCTGCTTTTTCTTGCACTTGGGACACTGGCGATACATCTTGCGTTGGCTGATGTATTCCTCAAAGATCAGGCCGCATTTTGCACAGACCTTGGCGTCCCGGCGATGATTCGGGGCCTCGCATCGCGGCACCGGGCAGACGTAGACGGTATGGCAATTGTCACACCAGTTCTTGCCGCGCGTCATCTCTTTACATACCGGGCACTTTTCCATCAGGACACCTCAAACCGTGACTTCCCTGCCACAAAGCCTTGCTTTACAAGATAATCAATTCACGCTGAAAATGCCAGTCTGTTGTCGGCAAGTTGCTGATAAAACAGGGGGTCAGGACTGACAGGAAAAAGCCGGACCGAGCGGCCCGGCTTGCACATTCCGCTAGAAGAAAATCTAGTCGACCTTGAAAAATGCCACCGGGCCGGCCTGGCAGATCGGGCAGGGGCCATGCGGCTCCCCCTCCAGGGTGTTGCCACAAACCTTGCAGACATAGTAGTCAACATCCTGATTCCTGCCAAAATTGTCGAACGCTTTCTGGTAGAGGTCGGCATGGACCTTCTCCACCGCGTTGGCAAAAGAAAAGCTGCGCAATGCGGCATCGAAGCCTTCGGCCTTGGCTTCTTCGATCATCTGCGGGTACATGCTTTCAAACTCGTGGGTTTCACCGCTGATCGCTTCCTTCAGATTGTACTCCGTACTGTTTATCCCACCTGCAGTGCGCAAATGGGCGTGGGCGTGAACCGTCTCGGCGGCTGCGGCAGCACGGAACAGCTTGGCGATCTGTTTATGTCCTTCAGCGTCGGCCTTTTCCGCAAAGGCCAGGTATTTGCGGTTGGCTTGGGACTCTCCGGCAAAAGCCTCCATCAGGTTTTTCTCCGTTTTACTGCCTTTCAATTCTGCCATGTTTCTCTCCTTTCAATTAAAATAATTTGACAAACATAAAAGTAGGTCAATATTATCGATTTCAATCGGCATGTCAACCACATGTGCTTTATCCGCAACGCTTTAGGAGGAACGCCTGATGTCGATCTATCGAGTAGAAAAAACCGAGCTTCCGGTCATCGTCTTCCAGGCCGATGGTTCGGTCATGAAAGGTGTCGTCTTCCTGAGTGCTGCAACCTACAATCACATGCGCACACAGTCACTGAACGACCTGCTGAACGAACCCGGTGACTTTTTCCCGTTCCGCAGCGAATCAGGCGATTTCTGCATTACCAACAAGCAGACCATCACCCACATCCGCTTCGAGCCCAGGGAAAGTGATTCCAGGCAAGCGTCTCTCGGCCACAGGCAAGACGTCGAGGTCAGGTTTGTCGGCGGTGAACAGTTGACCGGCAGCGTGAGCATCGCAATGCCGGAAGGAAGAAGCCGCCTGTTTGACTTTATCAACGCGATGGAGGGCTTCTTCTTGCTGCAGACCCAGGAGGCACACTACCTGGTCAACGTCAGGCAGCTGCGCGATGTCAGCCCCAGAAGCTGAGCGGCAAAACCGTTGCAGACAAAACAGCCGGCCGGGACTTCCCGCCGGCTGTTTTGCCGAGGGGCCCTTATTGTTATAGCGACAGGTACGAGCGCAGATAGCGCCCGGTGTAAGACCGGGCACAGCGGGCCACGTCCTCGGGGGTACCGCTGGCAACGATCTCGCCGCCGCGACTGCCGCCTTCGGGGCCAAGGTCGATGATATGGTCTGCGGTTTTGATGACATCCAGGTTATGTTCGATAATCACCACACTGTTGCCCGATTCAACCAGACGCTGCAGGACATCAAGTAATCGGCTGATATCGTCGAAGTGCAGGCCGGTGGTCGGTTCATCGAGAATATAAATGGTCCTTCCGGTTGATCGCTTGCCGAGTTCCTTGGCCAGTTTAACGCGCTGCGCCTCGCCCCCGGACAGGGTTGTGGCACTCTGGCCAAGTTTGATATAGCCGAGACCGACGTCGCGCAAGGTTTCCAGCTTGCGCTTGATCCGTGGGATATTGATCAGAAATTCAAAAGCCTGGTTGGCCGTCATGTCGAGGACGTCGGCAATCGTTTTGCCCTTGTACCTGACCTGCAGCGTCTCCCGGTTGTAACGCGCCCCGCGACATGCCTCGCACT
>JBFLJZ010000104.1:0-3587 GCA_040882925.1 Desulfuromonadales bacterium | reverse complement strand
TTACGATGCTGCCGCAATGCTCTTCAAGAGATGATGCACAGCAGTGCTGGTCAGCACCACCGTACAGGCCGGTGAAAATTCTTATCGACGATAAAATCCCTTTCCTGAAGGGGGTGCTTGAATCCTTCGCCGAGGTGCTCTACCTGCCGGGAGTTGAGATGACTCCCGAACTGGTCAGGCATGCCGATGCCCTGATCATCAGGACCAGGACAACCTGCGGCGAAAGATTGCTCAAAGAGTCTGCGGTAAAATACATCGCCTCGGCAACTATCGGCGCTGACCATATCGACGCCGAGTACTGCAGAAAGCGGGGAATTGCCTGGAGCAATGCTCCGGGATGCAATGCCGGGGCTGTTTGCCAGTACGTGGCAGCAGCCCTGTTTGCCTGTGCGCAAAAAAAGTTCTTGCAGCTTCGCGGTCTCACCATTGGCATTGTTGGTGTCGGGCATGTGGGAGAAAGGGTCGCCTCTCTGTGCCAAGCTCTCGGCATGCAGGTTTTGCTCAACGACCCGCCCAGAGAAAGGACCGAAGGAGCGGGAGCATTTACCACCCTCGAGCGGCTACAGCAAGATGCCGACATTATTTCGTTTCATGTGCCGTTGAATTCAGCGGGTGAATTCGCCACCCGGCATCTGGTTGACGACGGCTTCTTGAAAAGATTGAGGAAAACCCCATTGCTGATCAATACTTGCCGGGGAGAGGTGTTTGATACCGCGGCGGTCAGGACTGCTCTGGCTTTCGGCAGGCTTTCGGGAGCTGTCATCGACTGTTGGGAAGATGAACCGAAGATCGACCTGGAACTGCTGGAAAAAACGGATATTGGCACACCCCATATTGCCGGCTATTCGCGAGACGGCAAGGCCAACGGCACGATGATGAGTGTCAGAGCGGTGAGCCGGTTTTTCCAGCTGGGGATCGATGACTGGAAGCCGACCGGGCAAGGATGGCAGGACCCAACGAGCATTCAAATTGACGGGCAGAATAAAGATCAGGAGAGGGTTCTGGCAGATGCCGTGCTGGCAACTTATGACATCCTGGCCGGTGACCGCAATCTCAGAACCGCTCCTGGATCTTTTGAACAGCTCAGGAATCAATACCCCCTGAGGAGAGAATTCCATAACTATCGGATCGAAGCACGCAACATCGATAAAACAGCCTTGTCCGCTTTGGCAAAGATCGGCTTCCGAATGTCCGGCGGACATCTCTGAACAGCGATCGTCGCTCTGGTTTCTCCCGCTGCAGTCACGAAAGGTTGCCGTAAGACGCGATTCTTTGACCAAAGTCATATCCCTGGCCCCGGTTTTACGGTATCCTCGATACACTATGCGAAAGTTATTCAACCCTCACAACGCTAGCCACTGGCGACAGCTGATCCAGTGGCTTTTCTTCGGCTGGTGTCTCTTCATCGGTATCCAGTTTGGGCTGTTCGTACGTCATTTCGAATCAAACGGGATGTCGGGATATTATCCAAGACCACCGGGGGTCGAGGGTTTTCTACCGATCGGTTCGCTGATGAGTCTCAAAACCTGGTTGCTGACCGGGCACTTTGATCCGGTCCATCCGGCAGCGTTGGTCCTTTTTATCACCTTTCTGGTCATGGCCCTGACGACGAAGAAGTCTTTCTGCTCCTATATCTGTCCGGTGGGAACCTGCTCGGAGCTGACCTGGAAGCTTGGGTGGAAATTGTTCGGCGGTAATTTTCGCATCTGGCGGGGGCTTGATCTATTCCTGCAGTTCATCAAGTATGCACTGCTGCTGTTTTTCGTCAAACTGATCCTGCTTGACATGCCGGCCGCTGCGCTCAAGGCATATCTTGCGGCGCCCTACTGGGCGATTGCCGATGTCAAGATGCTGCATTTCTTTACCCGGATGTCGGCCACCACTCTGCTGGTCATAAGCGTCTTGTCGTTATTGTCGGTCATTTACAAGAACTTCTGGTGCCGGTACCTTTGCCCCTATGGCGCGCTGCTCGGCCTGCTCAGCATGCTCAGTCCATTCAAGGTCACCCGCTGCGCAAAGACGTGCATTGATTGCGGAGCCTGCAGCCGCGCTTGTCCCCAGCTAATCGATGTGCAGCACAAGACCCGGGTGTCCTCACCGGAATGTACCGGTTGCCTGACCTGCGTCAGCAACTGCCCGGAAAAAGGCGCTCTCGCCATGTCATTGTGGAAGAGACCTGTTCGCGGCATAGTCTTCGTTGCGGTTGTCATGATGTTGTTTGGCGGGGGTGTGTTGACAGGGATGCTCAGTGATCGCTGGCAAACCAGCCTGACTTATGGCGACTACCAGCGCTTGATTCCCCTGGCGGAGCGTTTGGGTCATTAATTCGGCACCAATACCAGGTCAAACACAGCTTCTCCAGCGTTTTCGACAGGGTAGTGTTGGGTGATGAGGGTTTTGTAGCCATCACCTGAAACCTTGACATGGATGTGTGGCCGCCCGGCTCCGTAGTTGGGCGGGACATGACTCCGGAAATAGTAGCCCCCGTTCCCGGCACTGAACAGTGTCGCACGCCAATCATCGCCATATCGCCCTTGAGGTCCGGCCATCCAGATTTCGATTCTGGCATTGGCCACTGGTTTGCAGTCGGTTGCGGACTTGACGGTTCCCATCAGCAGGTAACCGGTGCCGATCTGATTGCGTTCCGGGGCCCCTTGTACGTATAAAGGGCCCATTTCATCTTCCGCTGTTGGTTCGCAGGCGTAGACAGGCATTTCTGCATTGATGGCCTCAGGGGTTGCGCAAAGGCTTGATAGCAGAAGCAGGGATGTAAAGAATGACCGAATCATTTTTTTGCGTTTCAGGGTAGCGGAATGAATTCTGATTCACCGGGGACCATCGGGAACCTGCCTGCCTGCCAGTCATCCTTCGCCTGCTCGATCAACTCCTTGCGGCTGGAGACGAGGTTCCACCAGACAGTGCGCTTGCCAAGCGGTGCGCCGCCGATGATCACCAACCTGCTGTCTTCACCGGCCTCGATCTCAATTCCCGTGGAGTCGTCAAAGATCACCATTGAGTGTCTTGGCAGTGGGCTCCCTCCGCTTTGCAGCGCACCCGCGACCAGATAGACGGCCCTCTCCCCGACATCTTCCGGCAGGGTGATTTTTGCTCCGGCCTTGAGCTTGACTTCGACATAAAGAGTCTCGGACCAGGTCCTGACCGGCGAGGTGAGACCGAAGGCTTCACCAACCATGACCCTGATCGACCTTTCCGCATTGGCAACCTCCGGCAATTCTGCTTCGCCATAATGAAAAAACGCCGGGTCGGTTTCCTCGTCTGCCGCCGGCAGGGCGACCCAGAGCTGCAGGGCATGCAGCGTGTGGCCTGCCGAACGCACAGCCGGCGGGGTGCGTTCGGAGTGCACAATGCCACGGCCTGCGGTCATCCAGTTGATCGCTTTGGGCCGGATCGGCTGGACGGAGCCGAGGCTGTCCCGATGCAGGATCTCACCCTTGAAGAGGTAGGTGATAGTGGCCAGGCCGATGTGCGGATGGGGCCGGACATCGATCCCCCGGCCTGGTTGGAACCAGGCCGGCCCCAGGTGGTCAAAGAAAACGAAGGGTCCGACCGCCGTGTAATCCGTGGCG
>JBFLJZ010000103.1:0-12015 GCA_040882925.1 Desulfuromonadales bacterium | reverse complement strand
TCGGCATCGAGATCGACGCTTCGGCCCTGCACATCTACCCGCAGGTTTTGGAGCTGGCTGCGATCGGCCTGGTCCCTGCAGGAAGTTACCACAACCGTGAGTACTACCTGCCAAACGTGATCAACCGTGAGCAGATTGCCCCTGAGATCGTCGATATCCTTGCCGATCCACAGACATCGGGCGGCCTGCTGATTGTGATTGCGTCAGAGAGACTGCAGCAACTGACTACGCAGCTCGAATCTGCCGGATGCGATGCCTTCGAGATCGGCCGGGTCAGTGACAATCACCCGGGACAGATGGTGGTGTTGTAAATAATGGCTATTAAATATCCCTAGATTTTCTAAGAATGGGTTGCGACAGAATTTATTGGAAGCGTTCGTCATTCACAGTACGTTTTCCTATATGTCGTGATTTATAGGAACGTTATCCCCGATTAGTTAGACAACTATCTTGTCACCAGCCGGTATTGGTGTGTTCAGTTGTTAACTTGAAAGAGTCGGTTCTTTGTTTGTGTGAGTGTCCTGGCACGTTTCGTATTAAAGAATACGACACCCTAGCATGGTGATATGGGCCCCGGATTTGGAAAGACCGATCATGTTGATTTCCTTATCCAGCATATTGGCATTTTGCCCGGTTGAATCTTTCCACCCATCGATCAGAACAAAACGAAACGTCTTCAAAAAAACTCCAGAATATTATATGACATATGCAGTTCAATGTTTAAGATTCACTTAATAATATTTACGCAAGGATTACGCCAAAATATATAATCTTTGTTAGCACATTTCCTGAAAATCTCTCTTCTCTCTATTCCTTAGTAGTGAGATCAAGAAGTTCAGCCCAAGCTGATGCTGCCAGAGCCTCGGTCAAGTTTTCAATAATTGTCGACTGTGCGTGAACTGCATCAATGATCGCTCTCACAGGTTGAAGTCTCTCTGAAGTCGTTGTATCCAGATTAATCTCCTTCATGTGCCAGTTTGGAAACAATCTTTTTAAGTCTCCGATCTGGATGCCAAGAGTGACGATCTTTTCATGACGGGGGTCCTTAAGAATATTTGTAAAAAGTCTGTCAATATTCTCTTCAGGACCTTCTATAATCTGAAAAAATACTCCACCCTTTGCCATCAAGACTCCGGTTATGTCATTTTCCACATTGTTTTGTGCTGCCTGACTTGCAAGCACCTTAATTTCATTGTCAGACATATCCTTTACAAAACTGCTTATATAATGAATCCGCTTGAGCATTTGTTCCTCCTTAGAGAGCTATTAACGAATAAAATCACTCAAGCATTGTACTACAAGTAAGATAAAGGCTAGCCGGTTTTCCACGTTGGTGATTTTCGCTTGTATTGAAACCTCTCAAATATCTCGATCAATAATAAGCCGGTTTTCCACCTTCAATTCGTAACCATGAGATGACACTGTAAGAACGGAAACATCGTTTTCTGCGACCAACAGCTGCATCGGACAGTTTGATTCCAGTTTTTAATCTGATTCAGTTCTTCAACGAATAGGTCAATTTCGGCATCAGTGAACCCCTTCAATCGCGCTGCCTCTCACTGGGACCCCCAGATCGGCTCACCGCAGCAGATACAGCATACCTCTTTTTGGGAGATGGAATTGATCGCTCCAGGTTTGATCTCGACCAAATCTTCGATGGTGGTCTTTCTACTGATCAGTTGCATTCATTTTCCCCTTGAACCACCTTAGCAGCAGATTAACATTAGCCGTAAGATCTTTACCTAAAAGCGGTATCAAAGGTCCCCGGTCAGCTCCTGCAACTTGAACAGCTTCGGGTTCAGGTTCTTGACGCAAGCGACAATTTCCCGCAGACCGGCTTCATCAACCCCGGTCTCTTCGTCCTTGCCCTGGAACCAGGCATAACCTTTGGGCAACTGCGAGTGGGTCCTGTCGCGCAACAGGGCAACATCGACCATCTCGTTGACCCGGCCGGTCGCTTCCCAGGGGTCACGGTAATCGTATTGCCTGGCGACCACATGCAGCATCAGGCCGTTTTTGAAAGCCCCCTTGACCTCGAAAGAAAACTCCCGCGGGGCACTGTAATGTTCCGTGCGGCCACCGCGCGACATGACCCGCGCCCCGGCCTCTTCCAGGATTGACTTGACCGACTCCTCGGTCATCGGTTTCGGTTGGTCCATTTATTGGTCCTTTGCATAGTCAGATTTTTTACTGGTTCGCAAACCGACACCTTGAACTATGGGCCACAAAGGCACCAAGACACTAAGCATGAACTGATGAAAACGGCAAGGACATGAACCTGTCTTTTCAACGACCGCGTAAAACGATTCCACTTCGCGTCTTGGTGTCTTCGTGGCAAAACACCGTCAGGATTGCAAGGTGATTGATCAAGCGAGCACATCGCTAATCATACGGTGCCTAGTCGTAGCTCCACCCCCCACTCAACCGGCTTCTGTCCGTGCGGCGTCAGCACCCAGAGAGTCGGGAACTCCATCTCGTCAGGAGACGGACCGTAGCCGTCGGTCAGGTAGATGATCGCTGCCGGCAGGGGGTGCATCTGCCTGGCATAGTCGAACACCGGTCGCAGGTCGGTGAATCCCCCGCCATGTACGACGTCAGAGACAACCCGGCTGCTGCGGAATGTGTCGATCCGGCGGATACGGCTGTGAGCATAGAGCACCGTGATCTGACTGTCGCGCCCCCGGGCGATTTGCAACAGCTCACGGGCGAAGGCCTCGCGCAGCGGTCCTTCGTCGGTCGATTCGCTGACATCGATCGCCACCAGCAGGTTCAGTTGCCGGCGCTTCCTGGTGCCGGGGGTGTCATACTGGAAACGCCGGTGCTGGCGCTGCCAGGTGCTCTGCCGACCGATCCGGCCGGCGGTGCCGATAAACTGGCGCAGCACCTGCTGCCACGGGATCAGCGGCGGAGCCAGCCAGCCCTCGACCAGTTCAATGACATCTTCCGGCACCTCGCCGTGCGCCTTGCGATGAGCTTGCCGGACCATGTCCCGCACGGCCTGTTCGGCAAGACACTCCGGGGTGCTGTCCGCTTCGCTCCAGATCTGGTGATCGTCGACCGGGCGCGGGTGATTCTGCTGATCAAACTCCTCTTGCAGGCCCTGACTGTGCTGCCCGCCCTGGTCCTGGTCAGCGCCACCGAGACCCTCTCCATCGAGCGTGCCGATATCAAAGTCTTTTTTCAGGAGCCAGGCGTACTCCTCTGCAGCGAGGCCCGCTTCCAGCCCGAACGCGTGTGGCTGCGGCGCTGCCGGCGGCATCTTGTCGATGGAGGGGTTGATCGCCAGGTCGGTTGCGACATCCCAGGTCAGTCGCTGTTGGCCGCGCCCGCGTATGGGGTGCAGGTGCAGCAAATGCTTGAGCGCATGTTCCAGCAACGCCTGCTGCTCGTCGAAATTAAACACGGAGAATTGCTGCGGATCGACATTCAGGGTCGGGGTGCCGTTGACAATCGTAACGCCTACGGCGTGACTGCCGCCGGCAAGGCGGCGACGAAACCCGAGCAGCAGGTGCCCGTAAAAGGGCCTGCTCTTGAGCAGCCGCACCACGGCGTTTTCCAGCACCCGCTCGGGATGTCGGGCGGTTTCGACGCGTTTGGGAAAGTCCAGAAGGTCAGCCATCGGTCTCCAGCCCCCAGCCTTTAGCCTTTAGCTTTTAGCCTTTAGCTTTTAGCCTTTAGGTTTTGGGTTTTGGGTTTTAGGTTTTGGCTTTTAGCCTCTAGGCCCCCAGTCGCCAGCCTCCAGCCCCCGCCTCTAGGCCCCCAGCCTCCAGACCCCAGCCCCCGCTCCTAAGATGCTTCCCGGCTGATCGCCTCGATCGCTTCGAGGACGACATCATCATAGTCATCCTTGCACAAGACTTCGGCAACCCTGGGGATCTTGACCAGGGCCTTGACCAGGCCGAAGCGCAGGTCACGCGGCAGCGAGCCGATATAGGCGACCAGGTTCTGCTCCTGCTCGAGCGACAATGACGGATCGACATCAAGCGTCGTCACGACATCGTTCAGGGTCACGGCCTGCAGGTCGTCGCGCTGGCTCGCGACCTGTTCGGCAACCTTCGGCCAGCTGTCGAGGACCTGTCGGGCCGTCACCGGTCGTTCCTTCTGCTCATTGACCCAGCGCAGGAAACTGACCGCAGCTTCCTGACCAACGATGCCAGCGTAAATCTCCATCTCCAGATCGGGCGGGAAACGGCATGAATGACGCAGGGTACTGACCATCTCCCAGGCCCGCTCGGTCGGCTCAACCTGCATGTCGATTGACGAACCGGGTCTGGCGAGCAGGTTCGGGTAAACCGAGAGGAACTGCTGGACACCGGCATCAAACTCCTGCTCCCTGGCGTAGCGAGCCCAGCAGTTGTAGTCGGTTTCGACGTAGATCATGACCATCCGGTCGAGCAGTGCACGGTCCAGGGTCGCCACCTGGTAGCTGCCGTCCGGCGGGTTGATCGAGACGACAACTTTATGCTTTTGATGCAGGGTGTGGGTATGCAGACGGCGCTGTTGATTTTCGACCGGCGGCTCAACGAATTGGAAGATCGCCTGCAAGGTGTCTTCCTGCTGCGCCCGGTTCAACTCGTCACAGTGCACGATCGTCTCGGCCGCATCATCGGCCGGCCACCAGGATGGCCTCGACCAGTGCATGACCCTGTCTTCGCGATAGGGGATGCCGACCAGGTCGCCGACCTCCATCTGGCCAAGGCGCAGGGCGACATAGTCGCGCCCGATTTCCCGGCAGACCTGGACGATCCCGGCACTTTTGCCGACACCGCGATGACCGACCACACAGGGCGTCAGGTCGGTTTTGGTCAGGATTTCAGTGAGGACCTGCTTCATCTGGGTGATATTCATAATAACCTCGACGGAGATTCATTCATGCTGCGGACAACGTCTTTCGCGAGTCGATGCGTCCGGGCGCACAAGGGCTTTCGACCGCAAACATAACTTCAGTAGTCAACTTTGCTACCATACAGCAATCTGCGGGTTAAAGTCCATGCTCCAGCTTCTACCGGCACAGGGAGTCTTTTCAGCCTGCGGGGGTGCAACCGGCCGCTAAAATTTGCGCAGGCAGCCTTTATGAGCTAAACATTAGCAATGACATGAAAGACTGCAAGATCAAAGTTGGCTTATCAAAGCCCCGCATGACAACACAAAGTTAGGAGATTATCTGATGAAGCAACCTGACCCCGCCTGCTGCACAGTGGACATTTGTGCGCGGCAGGAGATCCCTCGGTCCCGGTTGGTCCGCTGCATGACCGCAGGGCTGGTCCTGGCCACGCTCCTGCTCACCGGCTGCGCCACCGGCAGACAGTCGACAGAGCTGGTGCTGACTCCGGTCACCGAATCACCGACCGGGATTTACCACCAGGGGAAATTCGTCTGGAACGACCTGCTCACCAACGACGCGGAACAAGCCAGGGCGTTCTACGGTCAACTGTTCGGCTGGACATTTACCCAGCAGGGCCGCTACACGGTGATCCAGAATGACGGCCGGAATATCGGCGGCATCGTCCAGCTCAAGAACAACCCTGACCGGCCGAGTGCGGCCCGCTGGCTGAGCACACTTTCAATTGCCGACGTGGACCAGGCGACGGCGCTGGTCACGAGTGAGGGCGGCGCCGTCCACGTGGAGCCGATGGAGCTGACCAACCGCGGCCGGGGCGCCCTGGTCAGTGACCCGCAAGGGGCGCAATTGCTGCTGCTGCACGCACGGGACGGCGATCCCGAGGACGAAGAACCGGCCATGGGGACCTGGTTGTGGCACGAACTCTGGAGTAACAACGCCGAAGCCTCGGTCGCTTTTTATCGCAAGCGTGCCGGCGACGAATATTGGGGCGATCCCACCGACTATTTGATTATGATAAGCGAAAACCAATGGCGGGCGGGCATTCGCTTCCTCGACTATGACGATCTCGAGATGCGCTGGGTGCCGGTCGTACGCGTCGCCGATACGGAGTCGGTTGCGCAAAAAGCAGAGCAGCTGGGCGGTGAAATTCGCGTCGCCCCACGCCCCACCGAAAGCGGCAGCGTAGCGTTGCTGGTCGACCCGTCCGGTGCACGCGTGATTATCCAGAGCTGGACGGCGCCGGAGGCGGAACAGGAGGGTGGATCATGACCAGGTATACATTCCCCATGCTCATTGCTCTTGCCTTCCTCACCGGCCTGCTGTTGTCAGGCTGCGGCGGCTCGGGCGGCTCGTCTTCGACGGTTGTGTATGGCCGCTACTATGACCCCTACCCGGGCTGGGGCCACCGAACCGTCTATCACGGCTACCGGCCTCCAAACTACCGGCCCCCGCCGGGGTACCGGCCGCCCCCGGGGCACAGACCTCCCGGGTACAGGCCGCCAGGAAACAGGCCTCCGGGGGGCGGCAGGCCTCCGGGCATTGGCCGTCCACCAGGTGGCAGGCCTCCGGGTGGCAGACCGCCACGTCCGACGCCCAGGCCAGCGAGGAGATGATCGGAGAAGATAAACAGCGGACAGGTCACCCTCGAAGGATGTTCCCTCTTTAACATCAAAGCGCCCCGAAGATTCTCGGGGCGCTTTGCGATGAAATGTTTCTGTGACGGCTCCCGTCGTGGGAACCTGCTTCGGATCGCCCGAAGCGAGCAATCCTTATTTCAGTAATTTTCAGTTTGATGAACTCCCTCCAGATTGTCCGGTGGTCCAGAGACTTGCATCAGTCTTCCTCCTTTACTCTGCAGGACCTCGTTTAACTATTGAGGTATTTAAACTATACCACAAAAGCCGCACAAAACTCCAACAGGGAAAGCAATATTTTGCATACACAACCAATCCAGGTTTAGCCACTAAGTTACCAAGGCACTAAGTAAGCATTGGTAATTTCAGCAATGTTCAAGTGATGAGCTTAAAACAGGATATTCACATACCAACAGGGATTCCTGGCGTCTTCGTGTCTGAGTGGCAAGCACACCCTATTGCTTCGAACCATCGCCCTTCGGCGTGAAGGTTTCGATCAGTTTGAGCGGTGCCTTGATGGTGCGCTCCCCCAGCCGCAGCAGGCTGGAACCGATCGATGATGCCGACATGACCTTGACCTGCGGGTCGTCCAGAGACCCCTTGATGCTGACCGGGATCGCCACCAGGCTACCGGCCAGCAGGTAATTGACTCCCGGTATCTTTTTCACCACCGTATCGACAGTCTGCAAAGGCGCCGCCAGCAGTTCGAGATCGACTCTCTGTTCGACCAGGTCGATCTCACCCTCGCCAAGGGCATCGAGTGTCTCGCCGTCCATGCGCAGCTTGCTGATCATCAGCTTGCCCTGATCGAATTCGCCCTGCAGGTTGATCTCTTTG
The DNA here is from genome assembly GCA_040882925.1 of Desulfuromonadales bacterium. GTDB lineage: Bacteria > Desulfobacterota > Desulfuromonadia > Desulfuromonadales > BM103 > JAFDBW01. The sequence goes on along the minus strand of JBFLJZ010000103.1, from coordinate 4,701 downwards.
TAGGCAAAAGCCTCGCTTTTCAGGTTGGGGAGCCGCCCCTTGACGATCTCGGTGACGTTCAGCACTTCCAGGGTCCTGGCCAGGACTTTGCCCTGTTGAATCGTGCCGTTGGTAAAATTTGCTTGCATAGGCCCCTGCAGCATCGCTATCAACTCGTCAATTTGACCCTGGCCGCTGATCTGGCCTGACAGGTCAAGGGTCCCGGTCATCATCACCTGTTCCCAATCGACACACTTGGAGAGGGTCGTCACGTCGAGAGCCTTGCCATCCAGGGTGACGTCCAGCGCAATGCTTTTGCCATCGATGGTCCAGACGCCGGGTGTATTGAGGCCGCAGAGATTCGCCTTGGCGACCCTGACACGGGGCTTGTCCTCGCTGAAATCGAGGGTGGCCTTGAAAGGGTCCATGGTCAGGTTCTGCCACGACAGCTTTGACAGGTCGACTTCGACCTGGTCGCCACTGGCTGTCAGCGCTGCCTGCTCTATGGCGACCTGGTGACCCGACGGCAGAGTAAAGGTGAGGTTCGAGCCCTCTAGTTGACCGGTTGCCAGAACACCCGCCTGCTTCGTTGCATGCTGCTTGACAGAAAAATCACCTTCCACCCTGCCCTCGCCGAAATCCTGCTCAAGAAACAGCGCGTTCAGGGTTTCATCCTGCAAGGCCCCGCTAAAACTCAGGGACGTCTCTCGCGCGCCGAAATCCAGAGACAGTTCGGCATCGGAGTATTGGTCCTTGAACTTCAGCTTGTGAATATTGAGCTGGTCAGGCTGCCAGGCGACATCGAGGACCAGGTCCGGACCGCCATTGAACGAGAGGCCGCCCTTGAATGTCGTCTTTACGCCCTCCTGCCAGTCAAGCTCGGCCGCAGAGAGCTTGACAGGAGACCTTATGGCGTAGCCGTGCGGCACCTCGAAAGCTTCGCTGAGCCATGTGACAACATCTTCCTCCAGTGTGCCGTCGAGGCCCAGTTCGATCCTGCCCGGCCCCTGCAACACGCCCTGGTCGCGACCTGCCAGGTCGACTTGGCAGGACAGTTCCGTAAACTGCGAATCTCCGATAGCGCCCTGCCAGTGCCTGAGATTGACCAGGTTTTCCGCGAACTCGACCTGGCCGCTGGTGACCTTGATCGGCAAGGGTATGCGCTGATGGTCGGCGGTGAAATTCAGATCAGAGACATCGACCCTGGCATGGATATTCTCCAGGCTGTCACCGAGGGTTAGTTTACCGGTGCCGGTCCCCTTAAGGTGGGTAATCCGGTTCAACTCCTCGATGAAATGCGGGTTAACGACGATGCGGCGCAGGATCTGTCCGGCCTGGGCCAGGTCCGCGCTCAGCATCAGCTCCAGCTGAAACAGGTCTTGATCTTCGGCCAGGCCGACCTGCAAAGACCCGTCGTGCCCGTTGGATCCTTCCAGGCGGGTCGACATTCCGCTGCCCTGCAGAATGCCGTCCGCAACCAGCACATTGCCGACCGTCTCGGTGAGATCGAGCTCGATCTCCGGGATCGAGACCGAGCCGTCCAGCAGCCTGCCCTCGACGCGGATATTCTTCAGTTCACCCAGTTCTTCGGTGGTCCGGCCCTGTGAGCGGACATCAATCTGCGCAATGGTCCCGCCACGCAGGTACTTGAAAATTTGACCGACCACCGCAACATCCCCGGCCAGGGCCAGGGCGAGCTCTCGGGTCGCGTCAACATCGATGTTCCTGCCCGAGAACTCCATGGTGACCGCTGAGGGGCCATGTAACTGTCGCATTTTACCGTTCACTTCGAGGCCCGGATCATCCAGCTTCAGGCGCTCGATAGAGAAGCTGATCGTCTCTCCCTGCAGCGCAATACTGCCGTTCAACTCGGCGCCTTTGAGCTGCTCCTCGTGACCATTGCGCCGGATCTTCAGCTCAGCGGCATTGCTGTGCAGCGTGGCGCTGGCCGTGTCAGAATCCGTCACGGCCAGGGCCAGATGCAGGTTCATTTCGGCGACTTCAACCAGCTGCTGGTCACGACCGACCTGCAAATGCCCGGCATTGACCACCAGCTCGAAATCGGGGGAAACCTGTTCGAGCATCGCGACCCCCCTGGCCAGGCTCGCCTTCAGCCCGTCATCCTGGCTGGATGGTGCGGAAGACTCTTTTGCTTTCGAGGCAGGCAGGTTGAGGCTGAATTGAGGTTTCTCCAGACCGAGTCGGCCGAGGCGCATATCTCCGGCCAGCAACGGCAGGATCGCCGGCGCAAGACTGATCTCGGCAATCGTTCCCTGGCCATAATCCGGGATGGTCAGGTTGACCTGCTGCAAAGCGATCGCCGGGCGGGGAAAATAATTCAGTTCGAGCGCCTGGAACTCCATCCTGATCCCGGCCTGTTCGGCAACCGCTTGCTGGATCTTGTTGATGACTGTGGGAGAGGAGAGGTACTGACCTGCAAGCAGCAGTCCGGCCAGCAGCAGAAGCACCAGCGCAACACCGCCTCCGAGGAGCCAGTTTCGAAGCCTTCTCCTGGCGGGAGCGGGAGGTCTTTGTTCAGGCGGGACAGATTCCTGCGGATGAGCGTTATCCATGACTACATTCTAACCGAGATACTGAAAAGATAAACCACCCGTGAAGGTGGTTTGTGATCGTCCTATTTGAGGACACCGTCCCAGGCTCCGGTCCTTTCGCGCATCTCATCTTTCATCGACGCAGGGAGCAGATCGACGGGGTCGCGATCCTCACGGATCTCCCAGCCACCGCCGAGCGCTTTGTAAACCTGGACAAGACTGGTGGCAACGCTGCCCTGGGTGGCCGCCAGCAGGTCCTGTTGTTGTTGGTTGGCGTTCAAAGTGTTGATCAAGGTGTTGAAATCGATAGCCCCTTCCTGATACTGAATGGTCGCAACATCCACCGCTCGCTGAGACGCGGCGGCAGCCAAAGAGTAGGACTTGAACTGTTCGTGGGACTTGAGGTAAGCGACGATTGCGTTTTCCGTCTCACCCTGGGCCTGCAGTACGGTATTGCGGTAATCGACCAGCAGTTGCTGGAAGAGCGCGTCCTGCAGCCTGACATTGCTCTGCAGTCGACCGTAGTTGAAGATGTTCCACTCGAACATGCCGAACAGGCTCCAGGTCTCACTGTCGCTTTCAAACAGGTCGCCGGTCTCCATGGCGCTCGTCCCGATGCCGCCACCGATGGTCAAGTGCGGGTAGAGTTCCGTCACGGCAAAGCCGATCTGGGCGCTCTGGGCCGCGAGTTGACGCTCGGCAGCGCGGACGTCCGGGCGCCTGCGGACCAGGTCCTGCGGCATGCCCAGCGCCACATCTGCCGGTGCGGCCGGGATCATACCTTTCTCACTGAGCAAACCGTTGAATTCCTGGGGAGGGTTTCCCAGGAGAATCGCCAGGGCATTCTTGAATTGCTGTAAAGAGACCTCCAGAGAGGAGATCGTCGCCTTGGTGTTATTCAGCAAAGATTCAGCCTGATCGACGTCGAGCTCACTGACTGCGCCGGCATCGAATTTTGCCTGGGCAATCCGCAAACTCTCGGCCTGGAGCTTTATGTTGTTGCTGGCCACTTCGATCCGCTCCTGGTAGGTCCGGATCAGGATATAGTTATTGGCCGCCTGCGAGACCATTGAGACCAGGGCGCCGTCATAATCGGCCACGCTGGCATCCAGGTTGGCTGAAGCGGATTCCACCTGACGGCTGAAACGTCCCCAGAAATCGACCTCCCAGCCGAGGTTGAGTCCAAGGTTGTAATTATTAAAAATGATGTCGCTGTCTTTCTGCCGTGAGGCAGAGCCGGTTGCCTGCTGTTGCTGGGGGTATTGGTTGCCGACAGCAATCGCCAGCTGCTGCTGTGACTGCAGAACCCTTAACCCCGCCGAGCGCAGCGTCAAATTCTGTTGCAGCGCCGCTTCGACCAGTTTATCGAGCTCTGGGTCCTGAAAAGCACTTTCCCACCACTTCGGATCAGTGGCCGGCTCACTGGTAACCCGCGAATCCTCAGCATCGAGCCAGTCGGCTTCGACTTCGGCCTCTGGGCGTTGGTAGTCCGGACCGAGGCTGATGCAACCACCGAGGAGCGTTATCAGGAACAGGCTGATGAGGCCTTTGGATGCGAAACGCATCATCACACACCTCATTCCCTGACACCCGAATCAGTGGTCCCGGTTTTGACCAGCACAGAGGCGGTTGTCCCCACGCGCAACGCGACCCCTTCCGGGACTTCATCAAGATGAACGCGTACCGGCACCCTTTGCGCCAGCCGAATCCATTCGAAGGTCGGGCTGACATTGGGCAGCAGTTCGAATCCGGTGCTGCCATCCTGCTGGGCAATACCCCAGCCAAGACTATCAACCGTCCCTTCAATCGGCTGGTCCGGATAGGTCATCAAGGTGATGAGCGCCCGGTCGCCTTTCTGAATATTGGCTATGGAGTTCTCCTTAAAGAAGCCATACACCCAGTAGCTGTTGACATCGACCAGCGCCAGTGCCGGCTGATTGGCAACTGCGTTGCTCCCCAACCTCAGGTTCAGGTTGGTGACGTAGCCATCGACCGGCGCCCGCACTTTGGTAAACTCGAGGTTCAACTCAGCCTGGCGGACGGCGGCCCGCGCTTTGCGGATACTGGCATTGGCATCCCCTGCCGCGCCTAAATTCGCCTGTGCTTCGGCCAGAGTCGCTTCCGCCTGATTCAATCCGGCCCGGGCCTGGGCCAGACCGGACACGGCCCC
>JBFLJZ010000102.1:0-9534 GCA_040882925.1 Desulfuromonadales bacterium | reverse complement strand
TTGTCGGTCCATCCCGGGCATCGCGAGGCGAGATATGTGAAGGCGCGCGCGCTGGCATTCACTAACCACAACGTCAACCTGGAAGAATAGTTGTGTTCGTGAAACCGTGACTTATTTCTCTGCTGCGGTCGGTTCCGGTTCGACGATCTCCTCCACTGCTGCAGCTGCAGGTTGTGCGGGTGCAAGCTTGAGGATCAAGTAGCCCATGACTCCGGCAATCAGTGAACCGGACAGAATGCCGATTCTGTGGGTAGTGAGGTAGGTGACCGCATCGCCACCCACATGTTCGAATGCCAGGCCGCCGATAAACAAGCTCATGGTGAAACCGACGCCGCAGAGGGCGGCAACCCCGAAAAGGTGCTGCCTGGTCGCCCGCTCCGGCATCTGCGCAACCCCCATCTTGATCGCGACCATGGAGAAGCCGTACACCCCGATCAGCTTGCCGACCGTCAAGCCGAACATGATGCCGAGCGGCACTGGGTGCAAGAGGGCGCCGAGGCCCATGCCGGCCAGCGGGATGCCGGCATTGGCAAAGGCAAAGATCGGCAGGACCGTGAAGCTCACCCAGGGGTGCAGAGCATGTTCGAGGTGCTCAAGCGGCGAATTCTCGGGATTCGTCTTGCTCTGCAGGGGAATGAAAAATGCCAGCGCGACGCCGGCCAGGGTTGCGTGGACCCCGGATTTCAGGACAAAAATCCAGAGGAACACACCGACACAGATGTAGGGCGCGATCTTTTCGATCCTGAAGCGGTTGAAAACCACCAGGATGGCCAGGCAGATGGCGGACAGCACCAGCATTGTCATCGACAGGTCGCCCGAATAAAACAGAGCAATGATGAGGATGGCGCCGAGGTCGTCCATGATCGCCAGGGCCAGCAGGAAGATTTTCAGTGAAGCGGGGGCGCGGTCGCCGAGCAGGGCCAGAATGCCTAGGGCAAAGGCGATATCGGTCGCAGCCGGGATGGCCCAGCCGTTCATGGCGGTGCTGTTGCCGATGTTGAACAACACGTAGACGAGCGCCGGAACGAACATGCCACCGACTGCGGCGACGCCGGGCAGGATGATTTTCTCACGACTGGAAAGCTGCCCAACCAGGACCTCACGCTTGACTTCAAGGCCGATCAGGAAGAAGAATACCGCCATCAGGCCATCGTTGATCCAGAGAAGCAGGGGCTTGGCAATATGGATGTTGCGCCCGAGGCGGACTTCAAGCGGCGTTTCGAGCAAATAGTCGTAAATGACATGCAGCGGGCTGTTGGCGAAAAGCATGGCCAACACGGCAGCGATCATCAGCAGGATGCCGACGGCTGAGTCCTTTTTGAGGAATTCCTTGAAAAAATCGGTCACGCCATTCTCCTGCATATAGCTTTCGGCGGCTCCTTGAAAATTTTTCTCAAGTATAACAAAGAGATACGCTTTTGCCCTTGATTAACACGACATCCGTTAACCCGGCAATTTACCGACATAAAATGCGGGTCCGCTTCCCTGCAGCCTGGTATCTGGCGGTTGTTTGGTCGCGCTCGTCGGGGCGGGCTCAGGCTTGTTTCTCTCTGTTCCGTTCTTTGTGAAGGTCTTCGTCGAAGGGTACGCCGCGCAGCCGGAAATATTCGTCCGGGGTGTTGATATTGCAGAATGACAGCCCTTCCGGATCTATCTCATGCCAACACTCGGGGCCTATTTCCTTGACTAAAACCTCAGGGAAAAAGCTGATGATCCTCTTGTCCCCAGCATCGAGTCGGGCGGTTATCGCTTCGAGGCAGCTTTTCGAGTAAAGAGCATGCAACGGCTCCACCCTCTCGGCATGCACCGGAATTACGACATCAGTTGAAGTACCACTTGCGCAGACAACACGGACAACCTCCGGGTCGATGAAGGGCATGTCGCAGCCGACGACGAAAACCTGTTCATGCCGTGCATGTTTGAGGCCGGAATGGATTCCGGCCAGAACACCCCTGCCCAGATAGATGTCCGGGACCTTGCGAGCGGGGAGGTCCGCGTAAAGCTGCGGAGAGTTGTTTACGATCAGCACCTCGTCGAACAAGGAAGTCATCCTGCGGTAGATATGGTCGATAAAACGCGCCCCATGAATCGGCATCAGCGATTTGTCGCTGCCCATCCTGAAGCTCTCCCCACCGGCTAGGATGACGCCGCTGATGTCGGCAATCCGCTGCTGCGCTGCTACCATCCTGAGCTGTTGCGGATGGCTGTAGACCTCCAGCTTGTCGCCGCGCAGATAACCGACCAGGGTAATCCCGGTCAGATCGGCCAGTTCGACCGCCCGGTCGGTTGCCGCGGTGCGTGAGGCCAGCAGGCCGATACCGAGCCGCGCGGCCTTGGCGACCATCTCGCTGGAGATGCGCCCCGAAGTGACCAGCATCTTGTCCCGCAGGTCCCAACCACGGAACAGGGCCTCACCGGCCAACCGGTCAAGGGTATTGTGGCGGCCGATATCCTCGGCGTAAAGCAGCAACCCCTGGGCATCGCCAACGGCAGCGGAGTGGATGCCGCCGTGCGTCTTGTAAAGCTCCGCGTTCCGGCCCAGGTCGCGCATCAGTTGAAACAGCTCTTCCGAACGGTAGCGTCGCCAAGGCCGGCGCCCCTGCTCCCGGTGACCTTGCGGAAGATTGAAGCTGATGCCGGCCCCGCACCCCGAGGTCAGGGTCAGTTGCAGCTTTGCCGGCAGCGGTTTGCGCAGGCGGACTTCAGCATGGCCGAACTCCGGGCAGATCCCCATGAGTTGGATATCCTCAAGGCTGTCGACAAACCCCTGGAGCCGCAGGAAACCGGCCAGCAGAAAATTGAGCTGATGGGAGGAACAGACCAGAGTGGCCAACTCGTAGCCGTTGACCTTCACCAGCAAGGGATACTCCTCGACGAGCCGACGAGTGCTCTCTTCGCCATCGCTCCGGTTGAACCGCTGGAACTGATCTGCAGGGGATTTGTCCATTCTTGGCTCCTGTTGCCGGGCTTCTAAAACTTCTGGCATCGTACAATGACGTTCTCGTTATTTCAAGACATCAGCCGCGAAGACCCAGGCAGATCAATGGCTGGTTTGCTGCATATCCTTCCCCTTGCCACGATAAAGAGGATCAGGAATCGAATAATCAACCGTCTCGGGATGATGCTCGAAAATCGGGAAATACTTGGCGATCAACACGAAAAACAGGATGTGCGCCGCGATGATCCCGAGCGTCACCAGAGATTCTATCAACGAGGGCAGATAGATATTATCGGGATCCATCATGCCGATCATCGACACGTTGAAACGGTTCAAGACCAGGCCTAAAATGACCATCCCGGCGGCAATAGCCCGCTGCCGGTCATTCAGGCGCACCCCCTTGCGGCATAACATCACGAACGGCAACAGGAAACCGATGCCGACCTCGATCAGGAACAGCAAGGTCAGGACCGGCCGATCAAAAAACGGACCTTCGGCGAGAAATAACAGGCTGTATCCGCGCAACAGAAGATAGCCGCCAAGCGTCCAGGGCAGAATCTTGGCCAGGGTTTCCAAGAGCACCCCTTCGTTGGGCTGCCCCATCCATTTGTGGCTGGCTGTCGCTTCGAGAATGATGATGCACATTCCGGTGCAGATCGCACTGACCCAGAACAGCAGCGGCAGCATCGGGTTGTACCAGAGGTTGTGCAGCTTGTCGACGGCAATCAGGAAGAAGGTGCCGAGAGTGCTCTGGTGCAGTGTCGAAATCGCCGCCGCGGCGATCACCAGCGGCATCTCCAGCCAGCGCAGCACCCGCAATGACAACCGCCAGCCGAACTTCTCCGCCACCGGGGCGAGCAGTTCGAGAACCAGCACCGTGGTATAGGCCATCACGCACATGGCAACCTCGAACATCGGCGAGTGCAGGTTCCAGTAGCGCAGCACGTACCAGCCCCGGTGCGGCTGGCCGAGATCGAGGAGTAATCCGACCGAGACCAGCGAATAGCCGAGGAACCCGGTGACGATGGCCGGGCGCACCAGCGGTTCGAGTTTCTTGATACCGAAGCAATGGACGATCGCGCCGAGGGTGAAGGCTCCGGCGGCCAGCGGCACGGCGGTCACCACGTCGAAAGAGATCCACAATCCCCAGGGGTAGTCGTCGTTGAGGTTGGTGGTCGCACCGAGGCCATAGACAAAGCGGAGCAGTCCAGCAACGACACCGGCGCCGACCAGCAGCATCATCAGCTTGACGAACCAGTGATAGTTGATCACTTCATCGATTACACGTCGCAGAGTGCTCATTCCCGGTCCTCCTTTCCCTGTTCAGAGGCCGCCCCTTCAGACTGTTGCGCCTCCTGTTCCTTCTGTAGCCGCTCTCTGCGGTGCGTGATCCAGGCAAGGGCGGAGAGGCCGCCACCGACGGTCAGGAACGCGCCGGGGACATAGCGGAGCGCTGCCCAGGTGTATTCCGGCAGAGGTCGGAAAGTGACCTGCTTGAAGCCGAGTTCATCGAAGGGCAGTTTGCTTAGGTAGAGGACGCAGGTTCCTCCCGCGTCCTCCTTGCCGTAGATCCTGTTGAGATAACGCTCCGGAGCCCGGGCCAGACGCCGTTCTGCCTCGGCGAGCATCTCCTCGCGGGTCCCGTAGGTAATCGCGGTGGGACAGGTGGTCGCGCAGGCAGGCCTGAGGCCCTCTTTGACCCTGCTGTAGCAGCCGGTACATTTCCTGACCAGCGGCAACCCCTTGCTCCATTCGTACTTAGGCACCCCGAAGGGACAGGCGATCATGCAATAGCGACAGCCGATACATCGCTCGGGCCGGTAGGTGACCGGCCCTTCCTCGGTTTTGAAGAATGCGGCAACCGGGCAGGCCGAGGCGCAGGCCGGCTCGTTGCAATGCATGCACATCTCCTTGTAGAAGGCGAACTCGTCCTGACCGTGTCGCTGGTAGTCGCGAAACTTGATGCGGGTGAAGGTATACTCCGACATCGCCGGCGGGTTCTGGTAGCCTTCGCCATGGAAGAAGTCGGTCTCTTCGGCCTGCAGCTGGTTCCACTGCTTGCAGGCCACCTGGCAGCCTCGGCAGCCGGTGCATTTGGTCATATCGATAAGAAACGAGCTGGTCTGGGAGTATTTATCGTCGTTGATCATGACTTTCGCCCTCCCTTCTCGATGTTGCACATGAACGCCTTGTACTCCGGGATGAACGTATTGGCGTCACCGACCGCGTCGGTCAGGACGTTGGCGCTGTCCCCGGTGGCCAGCCCGTTAAAACCGAAGTGCCAGGGCAGAGCTACCTGGTCAACCATCTTGTTGCCGACCCGCAACGGCTTGATCCGGTTGGTGACCAGCGCCCGGGCCTCTATGGAGCCGCGTTTTGAGGTGATAGTGACCAGGTCGCCATTGCTGATTTGCTTCTCCTCCGCCAGCTCTTCGCTCATCTCGACGAACATGTCGGGAACCAGTTCCACCAACCAGGGCAGGCTGCGGGTCATCGCCCCCGCCTGCCAGTGCTCTGAGACACGGCAGGTGGTGGCAATATAGTAGAGTCCCGACCGATCGACCTTGCCGCGTTTGTCGATCGCCGGATTGCTTTGCTGGCCACTCATCAGGTTGACCATCGGGCTTTCCATCGGCTCGTAATGCTCGGGGAAAGGCCCATCAGCCAGTCCGGCGGCAAACAGCCGGCCGTGACCTTCGGCAACCATGATGAATGGGTGGCGTGCGCCATCCTGGTTCATTGGCGGCCAGCCGCCGTCCGGGATATCCCCTTCCCATTTTCCGGTTTGCCGGTTCCAGTGGATGATCGGCTTGTCCGGGTTCCAGGGCCTGCCTTCCAGGTCCACCGAGGCGCGGTTGTAGAGCACCCGCCGGTTGACCGGCCAGCACCAGGCCCAGTCGTGAAAGAAGCCCATTCCGGTGGGGTCGGCGGTGCCGCGCCGCCGCATAAGGTTGCCCTGTTCAGGATAGGAGCCGCAGTAGAGCCAATTGCCGCTGAGCGTCGAACCGTCGGCCTGCAGGGAAGTGAAGCTCGGTACCTGTTGTCCCTTCTTGAAGGCCCGCCCGTCGATTTCCACGTCACGGGTGAACTGGCCATTGCACTCGCGGGCGACCATCTCGATATCCGGTTCATGACCGTCGCCGTAATTCCAGGCCAGGTCGACGATCGGACCGGGGAAAACACCGTCACTGGCATAAAGACGCTTCAGGTTTTTCACCCACTGGTCGACGATAAAGGCATCACTCTCCGCTTCTCCCGGCGGCTCGACCGCCTTGTAGCGCCACTGCGCCCAACGCCCGGAATTGGAGATACTCCCCTGTTTCTCCACCGACGAAGCTGCCGGCAAGAGGAACACCTCGGTATCGATGCGCTTAGAATCGACACCCGGCCGTTTCCAGAACACCGAGGTCTCGGTCTCCCAGAGGTCCGCAGCGACCAGCCATTTGAGGTTGCCGAGGCCGGCAGCCACGGACCGCACATCGGGGGCGCCGACGAGCGGGTTGGTCCCCATCAGTACCATGCCTTCAAAACCGCCCTCCTGAAGGCGCTGCATCAATTTCAAAAATGAATAGTTGCCGCTCCGTTTCGGCAGGTAGTCATAATTGAAATCATTCTCCGTCGTTGCCGTATCCCCCCAGAACGCCTTGAGCAGGCTGGTCATGTATTTCGGCGTATTGCTCCACCAGTTGGCGCTCTGCGGATCCCGCGTCTTCGGCGTCCACTGTTCGAGGTAGTCCGCCAGGGAGAGGTTATCGAAGTTCGGCATGTTCAGATAGCCGGGCAGGATGTGATAGAGCAGAGCGTAGTCGGTGGAGCCCTGAACATTGCATTCACCGCGCAGGGCATTGATGCCGCCGCCAGCGACGCCGACATTGCCGAGCAGCAGCTGCAGCATGGCGTAGGAACGGACGTTCTGGGTGCCGGTGGTGTGCTGGGTGGTGCCCATGGCATACATGATGGTCGCGGCGTGGCCGGTTCGACCGGTGCTGCAGAAGGTCCGGGCGACGTGCAGGTAATCCTGGATAGCAGTCCCGGTGATCTCGCAGACCTTGTCCGGGGTGTAACGGGTGTAGTGCTGCTTGAGCAGTTGATAGACGGAGCGTGGATGCTCCAGAGTGTCATCGCGCAGCGGCAGGCCGTCCTCACCGAGCTGATAGGCCCAGCTGTCATTGTCGTAGCGGTTCCGCTCTGCGTCGTACCCGGAGAAGAGTCCGTCATTGAAGGAGAATCCTTCAGCAACCAGGAATGCCGCGTTGGTGTAGCTGACGACGTATTCCTTGTGAATCGAGTTGTTCTGCAGAGCATAATTGATCAGACCGCCGATAAAGGCGATATCGGTCCCGGGCCGGAGCTGGGCGTAGATATCGGACTTTGAAGATGTTCTGGTATAGCGCGGATCGACGGAAATCAGCTTGGCGCCGTTGTCCATCGCCTGCTCCACCCAGCGGAAGGAGATCGGGTGGTTTTCAGCAGGGTTAGAGCCGATACAGAGGATGACATCGGCATGCTTGATGTCGATCCAGTGGTTGGTCATCGCACCGCGACCGAAGGTAGCTGCCAGACCGGCAACTGTGGCGCTGTGTCATATGCGCGCCTGGTGTTCGAGGTAGCAGACCCCCATCGACCGGGCGAACTTGCTGAGCAGGTAGCACTCCTCGTTATCGAGTGCCGCGCCACCGAGCATCGCCATGCCCTCGTTGCGGTTGACCCGGTAAGCAGTGCCGTCGATCTGTTCCTGCTCAACGAAGTTACGGTCGCGGGTCTCTTTCATCAGACGGGTGATGCGCTCCATTGCCCAGTCCCATGACTTTTCTTCCCATTGGTCGCTGTTCGGTGCCCGGTACTTGACCTTGGTCAGGCGGCGCTCGTTGTTCGCCACCTGAAACATCGCGCTGCCCTTGGAGCAGAGCGAACCCTCGTTGATCGGATGCTCGACGTCCCCCTCGATGTTGACGATCTTGCCGTCCCTGGTGTGGACGATCATGCCGCAACCGACAGCGCAGTATGGACAGACGGTGGTGTGGGTATCCAGTCCCTTGGTCCTGAGTTCGGGGGAATCGGGGTCGGCCTTTGCCGGCCGGCCGCTGACCGCGAGACTGCCTGCGGCGAGTGCGCTCCCCTTGAGAAAGTTCCGCCTTGAAACATCCATTGACATTGCTCCTTTCGTCAGGCGTTCTTGGTGCGTCAGAGATTGCCAAAATTAACGAAACGTTTGCATTGAACAGATGTGTCGATATCCAGTTGATAAGAAGCTTTTGCTTCTACCTTAATCTCGTTATTGATTTATGACTTCACTCCAGCTCTACTGGTTGTAGTGAGATGGCTTGATTCGATGCGGACGGCTTCGATAGCTATGGGAAGGGATGAAACCGACCAGTTGACTTAAGCTGCCAAGTGGAGAATTGCTGTATTGCAGGCTCGTCACTGAATCCAATTAAAGCTCATAGGCTGCATAGTCGTGGTTTTCTCAAGAAGCAATATCTGTCTTCTTGGACAAACGAGACTTATTAGATGTTTGATTTGTAATGCTAACAAAGAAAATTAATTATGCAATTTTGGCAGTTGTCGCGCCGGCAGATAGAAGCTGGCGGCGACAGGGGAAGGATCGCATTCTTGAACGTAAGGCGCCCTTTCGGTGATGAAAGAGAAACAAAACGATATCAGTTATACGCAGCAAAGGTAGTGGTTAATTTAGAGTAATAGAGTTTTTATTTGTCCTATCATATTGTTTTGATGGCTTCAATCTCGAGGATAAGTACAATTCTTACTGACCCTGACAATTTAAAAAGCCCCATAGGCCAGGAGGGAGAAAGCCTATGGGGCAAGGTTGTAGGTTACGGCAAGTTCACTACCTTGCCTCACTTATATTTTACCTATTCAGTTGTCTTAGGGTCAATTATCAGACGATCAGTTTTTGATGCAGAAAAAGACCTCTCAAATATATCTATCAATAATAATCTGATTTTCCTCTCACAAGTCGTAATAATTAGGTGATTTTATCGGTTGTCTAGTCTTCTTTTGGGGATTTGTTTAGAGAGGGGCTCTTTTTTCAGGACCATCATAGAGATATGAATTGTCAACTCTGTGAGTACATCGAATAGGGTCAACACCAATAGTTACCCAACCACTCGACCGTTTAAACTTCGTTACGCGATTGCTTTCAATCAGAACATCAAGAACTTTGGGGGTGACTTGAAGTTGGCTTCCATCTGTCATAATGATTTCAATCGGTTTTTGTCCCTGAATTCTCAGGCTACTTTGCTCTGACATCCACAGCTCCTAGAAAAACTCCGATAACCGCCATAAAACATTACATGAGCTTAATGGTATTGCAATACTCCTCAAATACTCTTCTTGGTGTTTTATAACAACCTAACAAATAACAAAAGGCCACCCGTTTGCAGGTGACCATCTTCCTGGATAAGTGTTTTAAAGGAAAGGAAATTCTTCGCTAACAGAATGGCAATAAATTGCATGACATGTGTCCAAGAGGATCTATTAACGCTGAAGCCAGGCACCAGACAACTAAAGCCGTGCTGAGAAACATTAATGAGAATATGGCTACAAAATCTTTGCCACCTAAAATTTCCAATAGT
>JBFLJZ010000101.1:0-3674 GCA_040882925.1 Desulfuromonadales bacterium | reverse complement strand
CATCGGCAATACCGAAGAACCGCGCTACGGTCTCGCGGCACTCCATGACCATGCGCCCGGCCTGCAGCGCGAGGTGATGACCGCCGCGCCCCGGATTGGCAGCGTTCAGCCGTAGAGTCGTCGCGACGGCTTCGACAACCCGGGCGGGTTTCGGAAATGATGTCGCAGCATTATCGAGGTAAATCGGCATATCTGAATGCGCTCGGAATCCAGCGGTCATCAGTTTCGGGATCAACCAGGTTCATGGTATCATCTCTGGCCATGGATATCAGGCCTTCATCTTTTGTCCTCATTGTTTTTTGCAAAACGCCCTTCGCTATGCAGAGATTGCTGTCCTGTGCTCATCTTCCCGTTGATGATACTTGTCACGACCAATTTTAACACGTCGCATAAATTCGCCAACGCTGGAATCATTATCTCGGCGGGAGGGATGAAGCGATATTTCGAAGCCTTCTGTATGCAGGGTTGACACCACGACATCTTGTCGTTTAATTATTATCAAGCACAATATAGTCCACTGCCGTTATTAATCAAATAAAATTTATATGCCATTGCAGGAAGGTTCTCTGATGTCGAAAGATGCCCAAAACCCCGCGCCATTGCTGTCTGCCAATGCACTGACCGTCCTTGAACGCCGCTACCTGCGTCGCAATGAGGAAGGCGAGGTTCTGGAAACGCCATCGGACATGTTCACCAGGGTCGCCGAGACCATTGCCGCGGCTGAAAAGGAATTTGCCACGGGCAAAGCTCCGGCTGATCTCGCAAAAGAGTTTCTGCTGATCATGTCCAATCTTGAGTTCATGCCGAATTCTCCGACTTTGATGAATGCCGGACGGGAGCTCGGGCAGTTGTCCGCCTGTTTCGTGCTTCCGGTCGGCGATTCCATGGAAGAGATTTTCGAATCGATCAAACACACGGCCCTGATTCACAAAAGCGGCGGCGGCACCGGGTTCTCTTTCAGCCGCATCCGGCCGGCCAATGACGTGGTCCTATCGACCAAGGGCATTTCCTCCGGCCCCCTCTCCTTCATGAGCGTTTTCGACGCGGCAACCGAAACGATCAAACAGGGCGGCACCCGGCGCGGCGCCAACATGGGCATCCTGCGGGTCGATCATCCAGACATCATGGATTTCATCATGTGCAAACGGGACCAGACCGTCCTGACCAACTTCAACATCTCCGTCGGCATCACCGAAGCCTTCATGGAGGCCGTTGAAAAGGACGCCGACTACGATATCGTCAATCCGCGCACCGGGGAAGTGGTCGGCCAACGCTCGGCACGCAAGGTGTTCGACCGGATTGTCGATCTGGCCTGGACCAACGGCGAGCCCGGCATCATCTTTCTCGACCGCCTCAATCGTGACAACCCGACCCCGCTGACCGGTGAAATCGAAGCGACTAATCCCTGCGGCGAACAACCGCTGCTGCCCTACGAATCGTGCAACCTCGGTTCCATCAACCTGGCCAGGATGGTGACCGAAGACGGGCAGGTCAACTGGGATCGCCTGGCCGAAGTCGTTGCACTGGGCACCCGTTTCCTCGACAATGTGATCGAGGTCAACCGGTACCCGATCGAGGAAATCGATGTCATGACCAGGGCTAACCGCAAGATCGGCCTCGGCGTCATGGGCTGGGCCGACATGCTGATTCTGCTCGGCATCCCCTACAACAGCGACGCTGCAATCGAACTCGGTGACCGGGTCATGACATTCATCACCGACAAGTCGCGCCTGGCGTCGCAGAGTCTGGCCAGGGAACGCGGGGCCTTCCCCAACTTCGATAACAGCATCTTTGACGGTGGCGAACCGGTCCGCAATGCCACCTGTACAACGATCGCTCCGACCGGTACGATTTCGATTATATGCAACGCTTCGAGCGGCATCGAACCGCTGTTTGCCGTTTCTTATGTGCGCCAGGTCCTTGACAACGATGTTTTGGTCGAGGTGCATCCGCTGTTCGAAAAGATCGCCAAGGAGCGTGGTTTCTACTCCCTGGAACTGATGAAGAAGATCGCCGAGCAGGGCACGATCCAGGAAATGGACGAGATTCCCCAAGACATTCGCGACATTTTCGTAACCTCACACGACATCACCCCGGCAAACCATATCCGCATGCAGGCGGCCTTTCAGAACCACACAGACAATGCCGTTTCCAAAACCGTCAACTTCTGCAGCACGGCCAGCCGCGACGAGGTTGCCGAAGTCTACCGGTTGGCCTACCAGAGCGGCTGCAAGGGGGTCACCATTTACCGGGACGGCTCACGTGACATGCAGGTCCTCTCGATCAAGAAAGATGACGCCAAGCCGGAAGACACGGTGCCGCACGAGGCAGCGAAAAAGCGCGTCAAGCGCGACCGGCCGCGTGCTTTGACCGGCAGCACCTACCAGATGCAGACCGGCTGCGGCCCTCTTTACGTCACCATCAACGAAGACCAGGCCGGGGTATTTGAACTCTTCACCACGATGGGCAAGGCCGGCGGCTGTGCATCCTCCCAGTGTGAAGCCATTGGCCGCCTGGTTTCACTGGCCTGGCGCTCCGGGATCCAGGCCCGCCAGGCCGTCAAGCAGATGATCGGCATTACCTGTCACAAACCGGCCGGCTTCGGTGATAACCGCATCACCTCGTGCGCCGATGCCGTGGCCAAGGCAATCCAGATGCACATGGCCGACCACGAGGACGTCGATCTGGCGCATGCCAACAACGGCGGCGCCTGTCCGGATTGCGGCGGCCCGGTCGAACATGAAGGGGGTTGCTGCGTCTGCCACGTGTGCGGGTTCTCGGAGTGTGCCTAAATAGTGAAAGCCTTGTTAACGGCCAACAGATAGCAATCTGTTGGCCGTTTTTCCATTAATCCTGAATTCAAAAACAGAAACGCAATCTTTAAAACTTACGACTTTCCACACCAGCCTCGTGCTGGAGGTCATCAGCCCGGACCTAGCACCCCATGTTGACAGCAGAGCAGGTAGGCCCCCTAATGCAACGGGCCGGCTGTCTCCTCTGCCGTCCCTGGAGGCCATACTCCCCTGGCGAACGTTCATAGCCCTCTGTTAAGAGAAGGCACTTTTGTATACTTTTGTTGCCGGACAAAAGTATGGCGTCCGGCAGTACGCGAACTGCCGGTTTTGATTTTGCTTTTGGGTTACTCATAGAATGAATTCAAACAAAGCAAATAGCTTTCACAGCAACGCAAATTCTGATAAAAAAGTCTCGCACCGACAGATAACGGAAATCGCTGCTATATTCTTGAAGGAGTCAATCATGTTTCGTGTCAACACCCCGCGCCTTCGGCCGATGGTTTTGTACATTAGCTTACTGCTTGCCTTTGCGGCACCCGCAACCGCGGCAACCCTCGGCGACCTGTTCGGCAAAGAGGAGATTGACGAGGCAGAGCGTGCCGAAACGATCGAGCGCATTCAGAGCATCCAGGAGAAGCTCGAACTGCTGCAAGACAAGCTGCGGGCTCTCGAGCGCCGCAAGGCCGCCAAGGAGGCGACCCAAAGGTCAGAGGAAACAGCAGGAACACTGCCGGCAACCCCGGTTCAGGTCAACTGGACGCCGGTCGATGAAAGCACGACCAACCCGGGGGAGTTCGGCTTGTACACCTACCTGCTTTTCCAGGGTGACATCTCGGACAGCGCCACAGTCGGCGTTCTCGAGGATTTCATTCTGACGAT
>JBFLJZ010000100.1:0-4232 GCA_040882925.1 Desulfuromonadales bacterium | reverse complement strand
GTTTTGGCCGTAAGCTCATCGAGCAGCCTTAGATCCTGTTTAGCCAAAACATGGCTGATGGTCCTTGAAACCTGTAATGATATTTCATCGATCAGCAAACGTTCCTCGAACATGAAAGAGCCTTCTGCCATGGGTGGGTGTTGTTCCTTATCATAGATTTCTATAAGTCCTACTTTCTGGCCGCGGACACTCAGGTCGCTTGAAAGCCTCCATGGTGATACAGCAAAAGCCTCGCTCTGGAAGATTTTTTCTTTAAAAACAATCCGGGCACAGGTTGTTTCCGGGTAGTGCCAGGCCGGGGGAATGATTTCAACGACATCCTGAAGGAATTCGTCCAGATCAAGATTGGGACGGTTCGCCCTGACAGAGAGCTTGTAAAGACAAGTTAACTCCTTGACGCGCTCGTGTAATTTTCTTTCTGCTTCTTTAAGGGAGGTTAAATCGATGCCGACGCCCCAATTAGCCCACCCCTCAACGGGATGACTTTGTGAAATATTTGAAAAAGCGATGTCTTTCACCTCGCCGTCCTTTGCGACCAGCTGCCATTCCCAATTACGGTAGCAATCTCCTTTGTTTTTGTAGAGGTCTAACATTCTCTTTCGATAATCAGGGTCTGGGCAAAGGAGTTCCATCGCCTCCGGATTACCAATCATCTCACTGGCCGTATAGCCTGTAATACGCGCGGCTTCGTTGTTCCATGCACATAAACGAGCTTGATGATCAAAGGCAAACAAGAGCACCGGCATTTGTTCGATGATCGTTTTGAACCGAGTACTGAGCTGTTCCAGGGCAACAAGCTGCGTTTTGCTCTTGTCAATATCCGTTATTGTTCCGACGTATCCGGTGACAATTCCTTCTTCAGAGAGGACCGCACGGGCATTGCCAACAACCCAAGTTACTTTCCCCTGAGGTGACGAAAAGCGATACTCGGCCCAAAAGGGTTGGTTGTTCCTGATAGAGGCCTGCCAGCGTGCTGAAATATTTTCCCGGTCTTCTTCATGAATAGCCAGAAGCCAACCGTGACCTTCAGCCTGCGCGGGAGAAAGCCCTGAAATTTCGCACCAACGGCGGTTGACATGGAGACAATTTCCCTCGACATCAGTGAAAAAGATTCCAACCGGCGAAATGTCTGCAAGTGCTTTGTACCAACCCTGATTAAAGGGTGTTGGCCCGCATTCTGAAGATTGGGTCGCCATTTCAATCTCTTCCTCGCCTGCTAAGCTTCAATCGTTATTTTCGCGCCCTCTTCCAGTAAAGAGCAAATTGCTTCAGGTGCTGGGCTTTGCACCGTGTTGTCAGACAGATTTCTTTACTTATTGTTGACTTGTTTCTTCAATGTGTTCCGAAGTAAAGGCAGCGAACAAAACGTCTTCAATCCGTTCAACGAAGATCAAGTCCATCTCGGCCTTGACCTCGTCCGGCAGGGAGGTCAGGTCCTTTTGGTTCTCACGCGGCAGGATCACGCGCTTGATGCCGGCACGCCTGGCGGCGAGGATCTTTTCCTTGACGCCACCGACAGGCAACACCAACCCGCTTAAAGTAATTTCTCCGGTCATCGCCGTATCGTTGCGCACAACTCGTCCCGTGTAAAGAGAGGCTAAAGCTGTCGCTATAGTGACCCCGGCAGAGGGGCCATCCTTGGGGATGGCCCCCGCCGGGACGTGAATATGCACGGCTTCTGCGGTTTTTTTGATATCGAATTCCTGGCAGTGAGAAAGCACGTAGCTGTTCGCGGCAATGGCCGATTCTTTCATCACTTCACCGAGGTGGCCGGTCATCGTCAACTTTTCACCTTCTGGAAGTTCGATGGCTTCGATGTAAAGAACATCGCCACCAGCCTCTGTCCAGGCCAGCCCGGTGGCGACTCCGGGTAGAAGGTTCTTGCGAAGCTGCTCTGCAAAAAAACGCTCAGGGCCAAGCATCTCTGGTAAATCGGAGATCCCAATGGTGGAAGGAGAAGTTTCTCCCTGGGCAAAGGGAACCGCAACCTTTCGTGCCAGACGACCCAGCATGCGCTCGAGTTCGCGGACTCCAGCTTCACGTGTATAGCGTCGAATGATCGTTGCCAGGGTTGCTTCCGGGAGAAAGAGTTGATCGTCTTGCAGGCCCGCTTCGCTTCTCTGACGGGGGAAGAGGTACCGATTCGCAATCTCGATTTTCTCCTCATCGCTGTAGCCGCTTAAATGTAGCGTTTCCATCCGGTCGAGCAAGGGTTTGGGAATGGCATCGACCGTATTGGCCGTGGTAATAAAAAACACCTTGGAGAGATCGAAAGGAAGGTCAAGGTAGTTATCGTGGAACGTGTTGTTCTGCTCCGGATCCAGAATTTCCATCAATGCGGAAGCTGGATCACCTCTAAAGTCATGGCCGAGTTTGTCGATTTCATCGAGCATGATCAGCGGATTTTTGGTCCCTGCCCGGCGAATGGACTGAATGACTCTGCCCGGCATAGCTCCTATATATGTGCGCCTGTGGCCACGAAGTTCCGCTTCGTCATGCATGCCACCAAGGCTGAACCGATCAAACTTACGATCCAATGCCCTGGCGATTGAATGCCCCAGTGAGGTTTTGCCGACGCCCGGCGGCCCCACCAGGCAGAGAATGGGAGACTTGGCTTGCGGGTTGAGTTTCATGACGGCAAGCTGTTCGACAATGCGCTCTTTAATTTCTTTCAAATTGTAGTGGTCTTCATCAAGAACCTGGCGAGCATTCTGTAAGTCGAGGTTGTCGGTTGTCACCCTGTCCCACGGCAGGTCGAGGGTTAAGCTCAAATGGGAGAGCAGGACCTGGTGTTCCGGTGACGAGGAGGGAAGCTGTTCAAGACGAGACATCTCTTTTTCAACCTCGGCTTGAATACTCTCCGGCAAAGAGCTCTGCGCGAGTTTTTCTCTTAAGCCAGAGGTCTCTGTCTCCGGGGTCCCTTCTCCTAACTCCTGCTGCATGGCTCTGATTTGCTCGCGCAGGATATAATCGTGCTGTTCCTTGCTCATTGTGTCATTCGCACGATCGGAGATTTTCTTGCGAACCTCAAGAATCTGAATTTCGTGGCGCAGAAACCCCCTGAGTGTCGACATGGCCTGGTTGTCATCCGAAGCTTCCAGCAGGGCTTGTTCCTTGGCCAGATCAAGCTGCAGCAGTTTGGCCAAAGTGTAAACGGTCACCATAAAGCCTACGCCAGATGCGACCACAAGCGGGAGTTTGTGTTCAACATCGGGGTTGCTGAGAGCTAGATATTGACCGGATAGGTCAAGGACCTCTCGCTGCAACGCCTCACTCTCGACACTTTGCCTTGTTGTCACCGGTGCTGGTCGTACTTGGGCTTTTAGGAAAGGTTGCTGCTGGGTAAAATGAACAACTTCGACGCGCTCAAGACTCTGGATAATAACTTGCAAGGTTGAGCCAAACCTTGCCACGACGGTGAGGTTTGCCGTGGTGCCAATTGAGTAGAGGTCATTGCCCCTGGGGTTTGTTTGGTTGATATTCTTCTGGACAAAGAGAGCAACTCTCTTTAAATCATCAGCCAAAGCCGCTTCAACGGCATGGACTGCGGCAGGGTCCTGAATTGTGACAGGCATAGCTAAGCCAGGAAAGCACACGGCATTTTTCAAAGGCAAGACTGGCAATGTGTATGTCTGACTTTGAGAGTCCATACTTTTTAGCCCCTAATTCCGCGACCCGTTCAATCCCTTTGTATTTAAAGATCAAAAACCGCACTAGAGGTATGTCCTGATATTTAGGGTATCTACGTTTTTTCGTCTGTCTACTCAGGCTAACACCAAAACCCGTCAAAACAAGAGGGTGCGTTAATGATACGCATTTGACAAACGCTTTGCTGCAGCTTATCCATTTCGCTACAACCCCATCTGCAATCGTGCAAAAGTCCAAAAACCTCTTTCCTGACATACAGCTTTGAGGTTTTCTCTGAAATTATAACAGCAGCTGTTCCCTATACACCTAAGGATATGTAGCACGTTAAAAGCTGGGGGCATGTCTGTCGATCTATACAAGTTAAATCATGGGAACCTTAGCAGACCACCTAACGCTAAAAACACAAAAGCAATCCCAGCAAACACATCAATGCTGAGAACTCATGACAAGATGTCGAACCCCAACTTCTTTCTCAAAGCTATGATCCTTCGCCACTAAGTCAATACCAGCTTTAATGTGTTTCCTTGCATAGCAAAGGCCCAAACTTCTTTACGAAAACGAGCCTGATTCTAAATCCCAGCCTT
>JBFLJZ010000099.1:0-17511 GCA_040882925.1 Desulfuromonadales bacterium | reverse complement strand
ATCTATTCTTTTATCCAGTCTGTTTATCGTTTTGCTTGCTGTTGGCGCGGTCACCTTGCAACCCTGGAAAAGCCGCAGGCATGTGCTGAATGTCGAATGGCTGGATGATGCGGCCAAGTTCGAGCTGATTACTCGATGGGGGCTCGTCGGCTGAACTTTTTGACTTATTGCGGCTTGAATCGGCGATTTTTTCAATCAGCCGAAGGTCCTGGCGCGCAGGAAAAAGTCCACAGCCGGGCTTGACGGGTGGAGCAGTTGACGCCTAAAAAAAACGCTGTTATATGACAGGTATCTTTTCTGTAAGATTTTCGAGCGAGTTTTATCAGCAGACGATCCGCTTTCGGTGATAAAATGTCTGGATGGAAAAGTCCGACAACATCGTCCTGCGCTGGTCACTCATAACGGTCGGCCTTGCCTGTACCGGGCTCGCCATCCTCGGGATTTTTTTGCCGCTACTGCCAACGGTCCCTTTGCTGCTGCTGGCGGCAGCCTGTTTTGCCCGCAGTTCAGAACGTTTTCACGGCTGGTTGCTGCAGCACCCGCGCCTCGGGCCAATGATCCGGGGATATCTTGACGGTCAAGGGATTCCGCTAAGGTCCAAGCTCTACGCCATTGCATTGCTTTGGCTGACGATTCCGATCTCTGCGTTGTTTTTAACCAGCCTGCTCTGGGTTCAGATCACTCTCTTTGCGATCGGTTGCGGCGTGACAGTCTATCTGCTGCGGCTGCCCTTATATAGCGAGGACAACTGAAAACATTTTTTATAAAACAGTGTTTGACAAAGTTTTCAATTCAGCTATAATTGACCTATCTTCTTCATTTCCAGATCATATAAAAGCAATACGGCGTACGTGGCAGGCGCCGTATTGCTTTTTTGCCTTTCTCCGGCCGGCACCGGATCACTTGTCATGTTTTGTGGCAACTGACGCACTCAACAGGAAGGTCCTTTGACTCATGACAGACTTTACACACCTTGTGAGCGAATAATTCATTCACTTTGCCACCAAAAACCTTTAATGCGCTGTGGCAGTAACCACAATCTTGCACTGCACTGACGGCATGCTTCTCGTGGTTGAATGTCACCGCACCATAGGCATTCTCATACACTTTTTTAAATCTAAAGTCCCCCCTGATGCTCGCAACGCCAGTGCGGATGAAGCCGCACAACAAGAGTATTATCAACAGGCTTTGCAGATTAATTCTCATGTTCCACCCTGGTTCCGGGAAAGCTCAACAAACAACAATTTTCTGGCAATGCACGCTTTTTAAAAAGACATAAAACTCGTGCCAGTGAATCGCAGGGACGAGCCCACTTCTCACCATGCTCTGCTCAACCTTGTCAGGCTGTCCCCAGGAGAGATCTCAATCGTTTCCGCGATCGGCAATTCCAATTCCAGTCGGTACCCATCAACGTCCCTAATCTCCAACGTTGCAGACGTTTCCTTGTCTAAAATCAGCAGGTACCAGCCGCCAACGCCAAAGTGAAGTGTGCGGGCAACATCAAGGTAGCCTGCCTTGCTGCACTGGACGGTAAACCTGGTCGGCCATGAGGTGTCTTGATTGCGGGACAGAACCAATTTGAATGGCGATTTTACATTTGACACACACAGACCGGTACTTTCATTGCAAACCGTAATGTCGGCTTCGGCTGGATTCGTCGCAATTATGATATGAAATGAATCATCAGGAGCTTTCGCTGCACACCCGAGAAGAGGCAAACAAAGAGCAATTGCCAACCAAACAGACCTGTTCATATTCCTCCTCCAGCTGTATTTCATGTTAACGCAAAACAGCCTGCAAAATCTCAAAAAATCAATGACCACGCATAATGGCGACTCGAGGCATCGAAAAAAGACCGGCTCTAGAGCCGCCAACCATACATCTGCCGTTTAATGGCAGCTCTGAATGACTCTGTCAGCAATGCTTACTTTTGTCCGGGCTCTGGGTCTCCAAGAAAATTTGGCACAGGCAGCTAGCGCAGCCGCTTCGGCGGTACTGGAAAGAAATCTTTCTTGAGAGGTCTAGGACTTTCACTTATGATGATGTGTGCAAATCCAGATTGCAGCCCGGCCCTTTCGCTTACATTTGTTCCGAGCAGGAGACACCTTTTGCAGATCATTTCGATCAATGGCAGCAGGAGAAAAAAGGGCAACACGGCGCGCCTCATCCAGTCGATATTGCAGCCTCTCGAGCAAGACGGGGCCGATGTCACAACGGTTTTTCTTGGCGATTACACGATCGGCGCTTGTACCGGCTGCGAAGGCTGCAGCGACTCCTGGGAGTGTGTCATCAGGGATGACTTTCACTCCTTGGTAAAAATGATCGATAGTGCGGACGGGATCATTCTTGCCTCGCCAACCTACTGGTACACGGTGACATCAGATATGAAACGCTTCATTGATCGCTGCTATTGCCTGATTCAATTTCCCGGGAGTCGACGTGAGTGGATCGGCAAATATGATGGCATGGGCAAAACGTGCGTCACCGCAGCAGTCTGTGAGCAAAAAGATGAAGCCAACATGGGCAACACGCTGACACTTCTGACGAACTTCGCCGCAGATATCGGCCTGGACGTTATCTCTTCTGTGAAGGCACTCAACTGTTTTGAGGCAGGCAGCATTGCAAAGGCGAAAGTGGCTCTCTCACAAGCTGAATCCGCTGGCAAAGCCTTTTTACGCCGGACCAGGTCTTCTCCTTGAGCCCACCTCCGGGCTGTCTCACCCGTGTCGTATAAGGATCATGTAAACTGACCAAGCAAGGCACCAGTTTATCATAGGCTGCCCCGCGGATTCTCGATCAAGGAGGGGTGCTGGCTCCAATCCAGTCACCCTGACCAGCAGGCCTAAAAAGCGCCGCACTCACCAAAACCATCCATTCAGTAGCGGACATCCCAGCCGCCGACGACACCGTTCTTGGACAGGACAATCTGCCAAAGCTGGTTATCCCGAGCCCTGAATGAAGCGGCACAGCTGGTCAGATAATAATTCCACATGCGTCGGAACCGCTCGTCGTAAGACTGTTTCAGCTCCGGCCATGCTTTGGCAAAGTTTTCCTGCCAGGCCATCAGGGTCTTGTCGTAGTGTGTTCCGAAGTTATGCCAGTCTTCGAGGACAAAGCAGCCTTCATATGCCGCTGTTATTTGCTGTGCCGACGGGATCACGCCATTGGGGAAGATGTAGCGCTCAATCCAGGGATCGGTTTTGACTGACGGGATATTGCCGCCGATCGTATGCAACAAAAACAACCCATCGTCCTTGAGCAAGTCTGCGACCTTGCGAAAATACGTCCGGTAGTTCTTGGGACCGACATGTTCAAACATACCGATTGAGACGACTCGGTCGAAGCGTCCTTCGAGATCACGATAATCCTTGAGGAGAATTTCAATCGGCAGGCCTGCACAATGTTTGCGCGCCAGTTCGGCCTGCGCCTGGGAAACCGTGATGCCGATCACCTCGACGCCGTAACCTTCTGCCATGAAACGGGCGGCCCCGCCCCAGCCGCAACCGATATCAAGCACTTTCTGGCCGGGCTCCAACTGCAGCTTGCGGCATGTCAGTTCAAGCTTATGCGTCTGGGCCTGATCCAGATTGTCGGCTTCCTTCCAGTAGCCACAGCTGTAGATCATCCGCGTGTCGAGCATCTTTTCGAAAATATCGTTGCCGATATCGTAGTGTTTTTCTCCGACCACGAATGCGCGTCGATGATTCTGGCGGTTGAACAATTTTGCCCGCAGAGCATCGTAAACAACCACCATCGATTTGATCTTGCGGTTGAGTTCAGCCCTGATGAGCCGGGTCAGAAGTTGATCAGGTGATGCAGCATCCCACCAACCATCCATATACGCCTCGCCAAATCCGAGCGAGCCCTGCGCCAGGACGCGCCGGAAAAAATCGGGATGCTTCACCTGCAGGTCCCATGGGCGATCTCCGTTGATGGCAACATCCGCATAATTCAACAGACGTTCAACACGCCGCCTGAAGCCTTTTGAAGACATGACCTTCCTCCTGAAAGCTTTTGTAACCACGCCCTCTGAGTTGGGTTCAAAGGAAACAAAAGCATGACTCAGTCGAACCCTGCCAAAGGGGATTTCATTCACAGTTCAAGATTGGCGCAGCAGATACGGCTTGGGAGGAGATGCTTTCATTGGCATCACGAATCACACCAGAGAGTCGCCCTGCCACGTTAGAAATACTTTATTTTTATCGCAATGTTGCGGAGTTGTCAAACCGGCTGCTGGCGAACTTCGCAGACAATGCCCGTCCGTGTCCGTCAGTGCGTTTTGAAGTCAAGGCCAGCTGAAGGTTGATCACACCATGGCGCCCCGGACCAATGTTTTCCTAATGGCCACCGCCTTGGCGGTCCGCACTTTTTACACCGTCTATTTTTCCTCTCTGGACCGGCCCCGGACGGCTGCAAAAACAAT
Organism: Desulfuromonadales bacterium; assembly: GCA_040882925.1. Taxonomy (GTDB): domain Bacteria; phylum Desulfobacterota; class Desulfuromonadia; order Desulfuromonadales; family BM103; genus JAFDBW01. The sequence goes on along the minus strand of JBFLJZ010000099.1, from coordinate 13,088 downwards.
CATCTATCGGCAATTTAAAAGATCAGGCCAGCGAGCACGGTTGTTCTTCGGGATAGGGATGTGACTTCGAGACACGTCTGCGAGCTACCCCATGAAAACACCATATGATAATTAATCCTATTTTTGTAAAACCACGTTCTCAAACTAAAATTCGCACTGATTACAGGGGCCTACAATATTTTTCATCATCCGCCTTGGTGTCAGCACAGAATAAAAACACACCAACTGTATACTGTATAAAACAAAAAAGTCGTAACATACTGGATTATAAAGATATTTTTTGTTTTTTTACTTGACATTTTCCGTTCTGATGGAATAATTATAGCAGAAATGTTAATAATTACTTTTTAAGTAACGAGAGGGATGTCAATGAAGCTTGTATCTGCCAACTTCTGTTTTCTGTCAACTGCGGGCGGAAAGAACCCGTACCGAGAACATCGAGGGGCTTTATGAAAACTCGACTCAAAAAAGCCGGTCTGCTCTGCTCGGACAAAGATCTCTGCGAGATAGACATCTCTCTCGCGTGGAGCACCTTGGCGCACTTGGGATACCCTGCCCGATATGGTGGCAAGGCGCAAAACGGTTTTTACGAATACGTCATCGTTGACCCGCGGTCAGGCACCTTGCTGGCAACCGGACAAGGGGAAACGCTTGAAATCTCCATGTGCGAAGCCGCACTCAATGCGACGTCTCTGCTCGACAGCAGTTAGCACAGCAGCAAAACGACCGGGAATGTGAACCAGGCACGCAAAAGAGAACACACAACAGGAGAAAATCATGAAATGCCCATTATGTAACAGCACCAAACATATTGAAATTGACCTGCACTCTGACGGTTACTGCCAGGACGCACTGGAATGTGGAGATTGCGGCGGGATGTGGACCGACGCCAACAAGCAACAAAAAATCATCAAAGGCAAACGTGATGGCAGGGTAAAAGCTTTTTCCGATTTCATATGCCCAACCTGCAAAGCGGTTCTTTGTATTGAAACGGATTTGGATGCTTTTCAGTTCCACGAAGAAATACAGGAATGCGCGAACTGCGGAACGGTTTGCTCTTCGGCCCATAACCAGATCGAAGTTGTCAAAGACTCGCAGCCTGACTCTTTTCTCAACTCGACCTCAGAACTGGTTGAATCAGATGACTACGTGTTTATGTAACACCTTTGCATAAACAACGAGGGAGATTGGAAAGGATAGACATGGAAGACCTGTGGAACATACGCAACTCGGCTATCGAAGTAGAAGACTTTGCCGGATGTGCTCGTGTCAACTGACGTCCTGGTCTGCCTGCAACGAACCCGTCGGCAGCAGAAAGCTGAAACGGCAGCCCTCGTTTTCAGCACAGTCGATCTGCAGTGAGCTACCGAGCTTTTCCAGGACATGGTGAACAATGCTCAACCCAAGGCCATGTCCTTTCACCCAGTTGTAGGGCAGTTCCTCGGGCTGCTCAAGCAGAACCCGCAACTGTTCTTCAGACATGCCGTCACCGTTGTCGGTGATCCGGACCCTGGACATCTCCCCGGCCGATGACTCGGTATCGATACGAACCGTCAGCTGCTCGCCACCGTGACTCAAGGCGTTGCTGAGCAGGTTGTAAATGACCTCCTCGATCCATGGCTGGTGGCCCTGCACTCTTTTGTCCAGTTCTCCAACAACGATCTTTGCGCCTGTGGCCTCGATTTTTCTCTGCAACCTCTGCAAAGCTTCCTCGACTGCAAGAGTGAGGTCGATGTTGCGCAATACGACATCTTCCCGCTTTGCCCGGGCGAGAAAGAGCAATTCGTTGATGATGTCATCCATCTTGTAACCGGTTTCCTTGACATTATTCATCGAGATCTGCCGTTCCTGTGCCGACAGGTTATCGTATTCCTGCTCCAGGAGTTCGCTGAAACCTGTGATGGCGCTGATCAGCGATTTTAAATCATGAGCAACGGTCTGGGCGAAGTCGCTCAAGGCTTTGTTCTGGTTTTGCAAGGCCCGCTCAGCCTCAGCACGTGCGGTGATGTCGGTGATAAAGGCCATGCCCAGTTTTTCCCGATCGTTCTGTACGAAACTGATACTGACTTCAACGGGAAATTCCGTGCCGTCTTTCTTCAACCCCTTCAGTTCGAGGCCCCGACCCATAGGACGAACATGAGGCGACTTGAAATAATTGCGCGTATGTTCGTTATGTGCGGTACGAAAACGTCCGGGAATGATCAGGTCAAGCTGCTGGCCGACGATTTCGTCCTTTGCATAACCGAACAGTTCTGCAAAACGGCGATTCACCAGCATGACGGTCGACTTTTCATTAATCACCAGAAACGCTTCGGCGAAAGATTCGAGCAGGATCGTGGTCGTGTCGTCCTTGAAAAACTGCTTGATGACGGCATCAATAGATTTTCGCGTTGCCGAATCAACTGCTTGCCTGGTGGGAGTGGCATGTTCCTGTCGCTTTTTCATGGCTGCACCCTTCGGAAGAACAACGCGATGATTTTACACCATGCGCCCGACAAAATGTAACTAAATTAGTCCTGTTTTCTGTGCGGCTGAAAAGTGTTGCCGACAGGCTGCGGCAGCAGAGAACGGCTTTGGTCAATTTTCATCCCCGCATCACTGCTCTGGAAGGCCTCGATGATCCACCCGAGACGTTCCGCTACACTCGGCATGCAAAAAAAAGCCCCACAGTCAGGAGGGGACTGTGGGGCAACGGGTTCTATGGATTTTCTGTAGGAGGTAGAACATGAAGAAGCATGTTCTGGGTAATAGATTACTCTTTTAGTCATCTATGTCAAGAAAAAACGCTACAAAAAACACGGCCTCGACCACCTGCTGATTATTTGACCACCCCAATCGTTGCATTCCGCCGACATGCACTGCTGGGCCTAGATCGTGACCTCCATCGCCCAGACGCCGCACGGGCAGATGCCCGCGCAGACGCTGCAGCCGATACAGATATCGTCATCGGAGATATATTCGAAGCTGCCGTCTTCTCGCTCAACACGGCTGATAGCACCCTCGGGACAGGCCTCGAGGCACATGGTGCAGTCGCGACAAGTCCCGCAGGAGATGCAGCGCAGCGTTTCGTCCCTGGCATCGGTGATGCAGAACTTGCCGCGGTTACGCGGTTTGAAAAGCTCCTTGGAGAGGCAGCTCTGATTGATCATCTGCGGTTTGACGATCGGTACCATTGCTTTGCCGGCCAGGTAATCATCGATCTGCAGGGCCGCTTCCTGTCCGCCGCCGATGGCATGGGTGAGCAGTCCGGGTTGGACCGTATCGCCAATTGAGAACACGCCGGGGGCTTTGACCACCTGACTGCAGGCATCAACATCCATCATGCCTCGATCGGTCAGCCATTCGCGGGGTACATAGGACAGGTCAGGGCGTTCGCCGATGGCAATGATCACTTGGTCGGCCTCGATCAGCTCGCCGTCCTTGGTCCACAGGCCGTCTTCGGTGACTTTCTCGGTGAAAACCGGCCAGCGGATCTCCCCACCGAGAGCCTTGACCGCTTCGATCTCATGTTGGTAGGCTGCCGGACGCTGGATATCGATTGCCAGGACCTTGTCTGCCCCCATGGCGTAGGCGCCGAGGCAGACGTCCATACCGGCGTTGCCGGCACCGATGACGATCACCCTTTGACCGACTTTCGGCCTCTTGCCGGCATTCACGGCCTTGAGAAAATCCAGCCCCCTGGTCATCAGCTCATGTCCCGGGAAGGGGATTACAACCGGGTTATGGGCACCCGAGGCAACGACCACGGCATCGCTTTCCTGCCGGATCGTCTTGAACAGTTCAGGGTCAACCCTGGTCTTGTTCCTGACCTTGATACCGATATCCTTGATCCGCTGAATCTCCGATTCAAGGGAGTCTGCGGGCAGACGATCGGCCGGGATGACCTGGCGCAGCTTGCCGCCAATCTCATGATCCGCTTCGTAGACCGTGACCGCATGGCCGAGCAGGCGCAACTGCCAGGCCGCCGCCAGGCCGCCGGGGCCGCCGCCGATTACTGCAACCTGTTTGCCGGTTTCAGGCTTGAGCTGCGGCGGCGGCACGTTCCGCGACAGGCGACCGAGTTCCTTCATGGCAACCGGCTTGTCGACATAACGCCGGCTGCAGGCGTCCATGCAGAGGTTCGGGCAGACCTCGCCGCACACACTGGCCGGAAACGGCGAGTACATGAGAACCAGCTCCAGGGCTTCTTCGTACTTGCCCTGGCGCAGCAGGTTGATCCGATCCTGGGTCGGAATATTCGACGGGCAGGCGACCTGACAGGGCGCACCGAAGCGCTTGTCCTGCCAGTGCGGAACCTTGATGCGGTCCTCGCCCGCGTTGACCAGCCCGGCCACATGCGCGTAATCATCCTTGACCACGTCGGCAAAGATGCCGCCATCGGCAACCCATTTCTGATCGCGGAATTCGCGCAGGGTCATGCGCGAACGGACATTGCGCTCTTCATAGGTCTTGGCGACGATCTTCTGCCATCGGGAAAAATCCGTCAGCTCTTCTTCCAGCTCGGGCCGGCCTATTTTGCCGAGGAAGACGGGCATGTTCCGCCTCAGGAAATCGCGGTCCGCATCATCCAGGCTGAGCAGCCAGACTTCGTCAGAAAGTCCTGCAACCGGGCCCCGGACATAAATGGTCCCGCCGACCATGCCGACGCAGGAGCGGTCGCCGATCACCGACGGCAGGTCCTCGCGACCGTAGCCGCAGACCACACCGATCCCGCCGCCCATGAATTCGAACGAGAAAGATCCCGTGTTCTTGAGGATCCAGAGCTCCGGGGCCGGGTAGGCCGGATCGTGCTTCATCAGGGACCCGGAGCGCGTGCCGACCCGCCCGGCAACAAAGATCTTGCCGCTTGCCGCACAGTGGGCGGTGGTGTCGCCGCCGTCACCGAGGATCGTCAGTTCAGCTCCGGCATTGAGCCACCCGGCATCCGCGGGAGCAGAACCCTGGACAATGATCTCGGTCCCATCAAGACCGAAGGAGCCGACCCTCTGCCCCGGATTCCTGACCCGGAATTTCAGTGGCGACCCGTCTTCAGTCCACAACGGACCACCGATATTATGATGACCGGATGACGTGACCTCGAATTCCGTCTCGCCATTGCCCAGAGCGGCATAAATCTGCTGCAACAGCACCTGGGTGGAAATCCGGCGCTGCTTTGCATCGTAACCTGTAATGATTGCTGCCATATCTAAAACCTGGGGTTGGGGGTTAAGGGGCGGGGACTGGGGGCTGGGGGTTGGGGGCTGGAATCAACCGGCCCCCTGTCTCCAATAACCAGCCTTTGCTTAATCTTAGCCTTGGGGTCGGGGGGTGAATTAACCAGTCCCCAGCCCCCAGTCCCCAGCCTCCGCCTTTAGCATACGTACTGAATATCCAGCCGGTCCGCGACCGCTTTGTCGGTCGCGACCAGTGCGTCAGAGCGGCCAACCGGCAACGACGAGTTGCCGACCGGCGCCATCAGTTTCTTGAATTCGGTGTCCATCGCCAGGAAGTAGTTGACGATGTTCTGGGCAACGCGATCAACATCGAGGCGATGCACCAACGGGTTCTCCTGGGTGGTGATGCCAACCGGGCACAAACCCGTATTACAGGCGTTGCAGCGGCCGAGATCGTTGCCGACGCAGCCGGCCATCTGCAAGAGCAGCTTGCCGGTAAACACGCCGTTGGCTCCCAGGGCGATCATCTTGAAAGCATCAGCTGCCAGGTCACCGGTTTTGCCGAGTCCTCCCGCGGCCCAGAGCGGGATCTGGCCCTGCCGTCCCTGTGCCGTGGCCGCCAGGTAACAGTCGCGCAACTTGGAGACGATCGGATGGCCGGTATGATCGAGGGAGACCTCGTGTGCTGCACCGGTGCCACCATCGATGCCGTCGAGGAAAAAACCACCGACGATATTGTAGGGATCGCGAACCAGGTTGTTGAAAACCGAGACGCTGGTTGCCGAAGCGGCCACCTTGATCGCGACCGGCACGCGGAATTTGAAGGCGGCGTTGAAGGACAGGAACATCTTCTGCACACTCTCTTCAATCGAGTAGAGGCCCTGGTGGTTCGGCGGGCTGAGCAGGTCAGCCTTGGGCACACCGCGGATCGCCTGGATATGCTCGGCGACCTTGCCGGCCTGCAGCAGACCGCCATCGCCCGGCTTGGCGCCCTGGCCGATCTTGATCAGGATCCCTGCCGGGTCCTCAACCATATGCGGCATCGCCTTGGCGATACGGTTCCAGCCAAAATGCCCGGAGGCGATCTGCAGGATCATGTACTTCAGGTATTTGCTCTTCAGCAGGCGCACCGGGACACCACCTTCGCCGGAACACATGCGCACCGGCATGCCGCATTCTTCGTTGAGATAGGCCGTCGCCATGGCAACCGCTTCCCACATCCGCCAGGAAAGCGCGCCGATCGACATGTCACCGATAATCACCGGGTAAATCCACCGGACCGGAGGCATGGCCGACTCGACCTGCAGTTGATCCCGTTCGTCGACGCTAAAAGGCAGCGTCTTGGCCGGCATGATGCGGCCGAACGGCGCCAGCAGATCGAAGGTGTGCCGTTGGGCATCGAGACTCGGGTCGGTCATCTGGGAAATCCGGCCGATGCGCATTTTGTCGAGCGTCCTGGTGGTCGATTCGAGATTCTTCCGGCCGCCGCGCTTGATCGAGTCGCCGCCCAGGCAGCGAGTGATAATCGGATGCCGGGTATCCGGGTTGCGCTGTGGGGCGATCGCGTCGTTGGGACAGACTTTTTCGCAGATGCCGCAGCCGCGACAGTAATGCTTCACATCCTTGACCTGCCTGATGACCGGCACAGCAGAAAAACGTTGCAGGGGATCGGGCAGCTCACCTTCGGAAAACACCATGCGCCGCCGCTCGACCTTGGCCTCTATGGCGCGGAATGAGCAGGCCGAGACACAGGAGCCACAGAGGGTGCAGCGACTGGCGTCATATCTGACTTTCCAGGGCATGTCATTCGGTGTGACATGCTGGACTCTCATTGTCTCCATCGCTGCACCTCCAGATCATTATTGACTGCGACGATCTCCCGCTCGTGGGGGTAAATGTCAGACTCCCAGTCCCGATCAGGCAGGATATCGTTGATGCCGCACACCTCTGAAGAGATGACTACCGTGTCATCGGTGCGCCCGACCACGACCGGGCGCAACTTCTTGGCGTCACAACAGGTAAACATGGTGAAGTCGGGCAGCACGCCGATAATCGTGTTCGGGCCGTTGATCTCGAGATGGGCCAGCGACTGGCGCATCGCCAGGAGTTGCTGCTTGTCTTCACGCCGTGCCAGGTCATCGAACGGCAGAGGCGTCACCACGTGCTTGTAATAGCGCAACGGCCAGTTCAACTCACGATGCACATAGTGCAGGGTGTAAAGGAAGCACTGCGAATCGGACTCAAAACCGATGTAGCCGCGATGCAGTTTACGCTGGGCTTCGACGTTCTTCAGGTAGAAGGTGTTTTCACCGTTGGCCAAGGCCGTGTAGCCCTGCAGAAAAAAGGGATGGGCGGCGTAGCGGACGATATCGTAGTTTGTATTCTGACGGCACTGGGCAGTAATGACTCGCGCGGTAAACTTTTCATCGGCGGTCCAGAGCTTGAAGTAAGTGCCGATATCACGCGGGTCGCCGATCTCCTTGAGCGTCACGACGTCGGGCCAGAAGGAATAGACGAAACCCTGCTCATCCTCTTCGAGTGCCGCGCGCAGTTTGAGGCGCATGTCGAGCAGCAGTTCTTCTTTTTCCTTTTGCTCGTCATTACGAGAATATCGCGGGTAATCAAACGTCTCGAAAACATAGTTCGGCATGGCATGGATATCCAGGCCAGGCTGCGGGTCGGTTTCCGGGACCCACTGCATCACCCTCTGGAAGCCGGCCTCATGCAGCATGTCTTCAGCACGCTTCAGGCCCTCATCGGTACAGGCCATAGAGAGCGTTGGCAGGTGTTTATAATTTTCGAACAAACCTCCCAGGTCGTGCATGACCATGGCAAAGCCGGAATTGTCATGCCCCTTCTGCTGCGATTCCATCAATTTCAGCGCCTGGCTGGGATGAACATAGTTTGAACTTTTAATTGCGCCGATCCGGCACATGAGTGCACCTCCGGGACATTATTTTCGAACTTTTCAGTTTCGCATGAAGTCCTGCGGGCGCATTACTAGAGCAAACGGTATGCCAGCCGACGGCCTTGCCGGAAGGATGCTTTTGAACCCGGGTTAACCAGCTGATATTATGAGACTAGTAAACACGGTTGAAGTCTTTGACGGAGTTAATCGGCGCTCGACAGGCAGGAGAAGCTTTGATTTTTGTGCACAAAAATACACTGTCTGAGTAGAATAAATGCACAAAGGCCTCCTGCTATACGGCAGGAGGCCTTTGTGCATGGTCGTTGCAAAAACCGTTTCAGAGCAACTCGACCCAACCGAAAGGATCAGGCAGGCGCCCGTACTGAATACCGGTCAGGGTGTCAAACAGTTCCTGGGTCACCGCACCGGTCGTCTGACCATCACCCAGCACCACGGTACGGTCTTTGTAGGTAAACTGGCCAACCGGCGAGATGACCACCGCCGTGCCGGTACCAAAGGCTTCGGTGATACGCCCCGCCTCCACCCCGGCGAAAATTTCATCGACCGCCATCGCCCGCTCCTCGATTTCCAGCCCGTTGTAGCGCGCCAGCTCGAGAACCGAGCGGCGCGTAATGCCGTCCAGGATCGTGCCGTGCAGAGGCGAGGTCACCAGCTTGTTTTTTTCAACGAAGCAGATGTTCATGCTGCCGACCTCTTCGACGTACTTTTTCTCCCTGGCATCAAGCCAGAGCACCTGGTCATAGCCCTTTTCCTCGGCTTCACGGGCGGCATAAAGGCTGGCGGCGTAATTTCCGCCGGTCTTCACCTCGCCGGTGCCACCATGAGCCGCACGCACATAATGGTCTGAGATCCAGATTTTGACCGGCGCCAGGCCACCCTTGTAATAAGCACCCACCGGGCAGAGTATAATGAAACAGAGGTATTCGTTGGCCGGGCGGACACCGAGCATTGGTTCGGAAGCAATCAGGGCCGGCCGGATATACAGGCTGGTGCCTTCGCTGTGCGGCACCCAGTCCGCCTCGAGCCGGATCAATTCCTTCAGTGACTTCAGCATGAAGGTCTCATCGACTTCGGGCATGCACATCCGCCGGGCACCGTGATTGAAACGGCGGAAATTGTCTTGCGGCCGGAACAGCGCAATCTCTCCATCGGGGCGACGGAATGCCTTGAGCCCTTCGAAGATCTCCTGGGCGTAATGCAGCACCATGGCGGCAGGCTCGAGAGAAAAAGCCTGGTAAGGCTGAATTCTGGCGTCATGCCATCCCTGGTCGGCCTTGTACTGCATAACAAACATCCGGTCGGTAAACTGTTTGCCGAAATTCAATTGCGATTCATCTTCGATCAGCGGCTTCTTCTTGTCCAGCGGCAGAACTTGGAGTTGCATGGCTATACACCTTCTAAACAGATGAAAACATTAGTTATTAAAACCTGATTTTTTTATCATAGGGTGCTTGCTCCGCGCAAGGGAATAGCTTCAGCTGCAGCCCGGCCAAAAGAGGCAGGCGCACGCAAAGCACTGGCCATTGTTGGCTAGTTCGTTCAAATACCCTTTTACGGGAGACTTAGAGAGGATCTATCTCGGCATATTGCAGAAAGGTCTTAGTCGGCGCGTAAATGTTTTGTCCGTCAAGCAGGTCGATGATTTCCGCAGCGTTGTAATAGCGGGCCTGCAGGGCTCGCCCCTGCCGCATCCAGAAGCCGAACTGCGGAATAAAGGTATTCTTCTTGATCGAATGATCGAGGGTCAGGCCGGCAAGCATGAAAATATTGCGCTCCCCGGAATCGAAAGATTCGGTGAGATATGCGGCAAGCTTGTGGAACTGCCGCCAGGTGTTGATGTCTGCCATGCGTCGATGCGGAAACTCCGAGGTCACAACATCCGGCAGGAAGTCAAACACAGACGCTTCGAGGAGAGCATCCGGATCGTGGTTGGCGCTGTCCAGGCGTTTGGTGAAGTGGAAGGTGGACGGATCGAGCATTTTGCCGATCGATACCGGCTGGTCCGCAACCGCAGACAGGGCATGCTGGTAGCGTTTTGCTAGCTCCGGATGCAAGCGATAGACCTTGCCCTGGCTGGCATCGCTCAGGGCATCGCCGTCGACGAGCCTGTCGATATGCAAGTGCAAGTGAGGATGATCGTGGACGTCGGTATCTTTGCGCAGCAGGTATTTGTAGGGGAGCTCGATTTTCAGCCCGCCGGTGCTGCGAAACAAGGTGATCAAAGTCGATGCACGATGATATAAAACCAGGTATGGGTTCATCAGGCGATGCAGCATGCCGCAGCAGGGGGCGACTTTGCCATGTACGCGCTCGACATAGCCGACACCATCCTGTTCCGTAGCTCCGATGTGGCTGCCGCCGAGGATGACCAGGTCGCGCCCGTGATGGGAGGCTGAAATCAGGCGGGTCGGATCGATCAACGCACCAACCCGGCCGAGGTTGAAGACCGGGCAGTCATAGACGTAACCGAAAAGGCTTTTCTTAATCTTCTGACTCTCGTCGGAACACTGCCAGACCACCGGCAGGGTCCCGGAAAAACCGGCCTCTTCCGTGAGTGAACGCATACGGCCAAACAGGGCCATCAACTCGGTTGACGGCTGGTTCAGCAGGTTCTCGACAGGCGGAGAAATCGGCATCACAGAACTCCTCTAGGTGGCAATCCTTTTCCGCAACGTGTTAATCTAGCATTGTTTTAAAATATTACGAAGGGATTACTGTGATTCGGCCATGCAAGACGCCATGACTTACCGGGAACTCAAGGCCGCTCTGGAAACTTTTGGCATGACCGGGCGCGCGACCATCGAACAGATCAAGCAACGTCATCGCGAGCTGGTTAAAATGCATCACCCCGACCAGAGTGACGCTGCAGACGCGGCATTGATCCGCAAAATCAATGCCGCGTACGAAATCCTCACGAGCTACTGTGCCGATTATCGATACTGTTTCAGCGAAGAGGAGTTTCTCGAGCAGAACCCGGGAGAGCGTCTGCGGCGGCAGTTCGGCTGGGACCCCCTCTGGAGCGGCAAACCGGAAGAAGAGTAATTCCGGCGCACCTCAGGGACTGGGTCATTCCGGTGGTGTTGTAATTAATTCAAACGTTTCGGTGTGGTCATTGAAATTGAAAATTTCGCCGGTTTCTATGATGTAATACCAGCCGAGAATCTCGATACTGCCCTGATCGTAACGCTCACGGATATAAGGATAAGTCAGCAGGTTGCGCATCTGTACCAGGATGTTGATCTGTTCGGTGAGCCATTCCTGCTCTTCCGGGGTCCCTTCAACGACCTGCTTTTTGACCCGCTCTTTCACCTCACGGGAGGCATCAAGCCAACGCGCCACATTCGGGATATGCCGCAGCTCCTCAGGGCTCTTGTGCAGTGCTGCACAGCCGCCGCAATTCGAATGACCGCAGACCACGATCGCCTCGACATCCAGAACATGAACAGCATATTCAATCGCCGAAGTCGTGCCGGCAAAGTCTTCGGTTTTACGATACGGCGGCACGATGTTCGCGACATTGCGGATCATGAAAAGCTCGCCCGGCCGGGTCCGCGTGATCAACTCGGGAACAACGCGGGAATCGGAACAACCGATAAACAGGGTGTGCGGCTGCTGCTTACGGCCCAACTCCTTGAACAATTGCCGATGCGATTCAAAATCTTCGCGCCGGAACCTGGCAATCCCTTTAAACAGTTTTTCCATACAGATCCCTAAACATTAAACTTTTAACAGAGTAAACCAGCGAGAACACTGGCAAATGGGATTTCGTTTAATCTGTGGCAGTCAGCATTTTCGGCCGCCAGAAGGGCGAAACCACTTCGAAGATGCTTTCCAGCAACTCTGTAATCAAGGCATCGTCGGCTTTTTGCGGCAGCATCACGACGCTGCGGCCGCGCCGATGTTCGAAACCCTCGACATGCAGACCGATCATCTGCCCGGACTCAAGGTAATTGTTCACCAGGGCCTGTGAGACGTAGGCAATCCCTTGCCCGGCAAGAACCGACTCGATGGTAAAGCGCAGGTCGTCTGAGATCACGACACTGGCGAAATCGCTGAAGTCAAAACCGTGTGCTTTGAGATTGTGGCGCATCAGCTCTTTCGAACTACAGCCGTCACGGCGGGCATACAGGCGCTTGTCTCGCAACTCCGTGATCTGGATGACCCCGTCATCATTCGGGACCGGCGCAGCCGCGGAGGTGACCAGCAGCATCTCGTCATCAGGCATCGAGAAGCGGTTGAACCCGGAAAAATCGATATCAAGGCGATGTTCGATGACCGCAAGATCAAAATCTTCCTCGCGCAAGCCGAGCAAGGCCTGTTCCGGTTGCAGGAAGATGAACTTCAGATCGTTCAGGTCGGAGTGCACCCGGAGGAAGTTACTCAGCACCTGGGGCAGGTAGGCCATGCCGAAAGTCGGTGTACAGCACAGCGAGAGATGCTTCTGGGCTGTCGCCGCCTGCAGACAGCTCAATAATTCCTTCTCTTTTTCCAGGATATCCCTGGCTTTTTTGAAGACCAACTGCCCGGCAGCAGTCAACGCCAGCCGCTGCCCGGACCGGTCGAGCAATTGCTGACCAAAATGCTCTTCCAGAAACTTGATCCTCTGGGACACTGCTGATTGGGTAATATGCAGTGATTCCGCAGCCTTGGAAAATGTTCCCGTTTCAACGGCAGCGATCAGAGTGTTCAGATATCGCGTTTCCATTCATGTATCCATATATAGAATTAAAAACTATAAATATTCCTTATAAGAGCCATTAAAAACATTCGTTTTACCTTAGCATCTAAGAACCTTATGATTCAACCGATTCCGAATGTCTAAACGGGCATTTTTACCGCTGTACCGGCGACATGAACCAAGCCTTCGGGCTCTGACGAAACCGGGACAGCAATTATCTGCATCTCATTTTATTGAGGCATTCAGCACGGAAAGGAGAAATCATGCACAGGAAGGTATCACTATCCAGGGCGTCCTGGCTGGTCAAACTCCTTCCCCTGTTACTGTT
>JBFLJZ010000012.1:0-3632 GCA_040882925.1 Desulfuromonadales bacterium | reverse complement strand
TTAAAGATCTGAGTCAATTAGATAAACCTCTGGTTCGCACCGTCCTGACGATCGGTAACTTTGACGGCGTTCACCTTGGTCATCGCGAGATTTTCCGAAGAGTCGTTAACATGGCGAGCGAACTCGATGGGACCTCGGCCGTTGTGACCTTTGAACCACACCCGCTGCGACTGCTGGCCCCGGATAAAGCCCCCCTGCGACTGAATACTCCGGAAGAGAAAGTCCGCCTGATCGGTGCCTCATGCATCGACATCCTTGTGGTCCTGAATTTCGATCACCGGCTGGCGGAGATGCCTGCCGAGGCTTTTGTCCGGGATATCCTGGTAGGCAAACTGGGTGTCATGCATCTGATCGTTGGCTACGATTACGCCTTTGGGCGAGATCGCCGCGGCGACACGGCTTTCCTGACATCCCAGTCGACGGTTTATGGCTTCACCCTGGAGGTGCTCGAGCCGGTCCGTGCCGAGCAGCAGGCCCACAGTTCAACGATGATCCGCCGGTTTCTGCGAGAAGGCCGGGTCGCTGATGCGGTCAAGATCCTCGGCCGCAACTTCACCCTCGACGGTGAGGTGGTGCATGGTCAGGGCCGGGGACGCAAACTCGGTTTTCCAACCGCCAACCTGGAGACTGCCAAAGAGATCCTGCCGCGCGACGGAGTCTATGCGGTCAAGGTGAAGTGGCGTGAGGACTATTACGACGCGGTCATCAACATCGGTCGCTGCCCGACCTTTGACAACAGCTCGCCGACCCTTGAAATTCACCTGATCGATTTCACCGCTGATCTCTACGGCGAACGGCTGCGGATCTATTTTGTCGATCGCCTGCGTGACGAACAACGCTTTGCCTCGGTGGAGGCCCTGCAGTCGGCTGTATTAAACGATATTAGCCTGGCCCGGGAGCGGCTCTCCGGAGCACGGGTCGTTGAATATCGGGAATATCTTGATTGCGGTTTCCCGCCTGACCAATGTGGAGAGAAATGACATGCAACTGACAGGCAGGACCCAAGTGCTCGGCATCTTCGGCGACCCGGTTGAGCATTCTTTGTCCCCGAGAATGCAGAACGCAGCTATCCAGGCGGGTAATCTGGACGCTGTCTATGTGCCTTTCCGTGTCACCGAGGCACAGTTATGTGACGCAATCCGGGGTGTGCGCGCCATGATGATGCGGGGAGTCAATCTGACCATTCCGCATAAAGAAGTCGCTCGCAGCCTGGTCGATGAGCTCGATGAGCAGGCCCGGCTGACAGGCGCGGTTAACACGATCGTCAACGATAACGGCCGACTCAAGGGTTACAATACCGATGGCGATGGTCTGCTGAAAGCGCTGAAACAGGAGCTTGGCGTTGAAGTCCCGGGCCTGAGGATTATGCTGCTTGGTGCCGGCGGCGCCTGCCGGGCAGCCCTGGTTGCCCTCTGTCGGTCCGGTGCGGCGTGGGTCGGCATTGCCAACCGGACCGATGAACGTTCGCAATCGTTGATCACCGAATTCGCTGAACAGTTCAAAGGCACGACTCTTGCTTCGTTTCCTCTGTCGACGGCTTTGTCTGCTGCTTGCCCAGAGCCTGTAGACCTTCTGGTGAACACGAGTGCCGTCGGTCTCAAGGGCGAGGCGTTCGGCTTTCCGGTAACCGGCTGTGTCAAGCCGGGCGGCTCGGTCTACGATATGGTTTACATGGCCGAGGCGACGCCGCTGGTTCGGCAAGCTCGTCGGGCGGAACTCGCCACAGCAGACGGCCTGGGGATGCTGGCCGGTCAGGGCGAGATCGCATTTGAACTCTGGTTCGGCACGCCCCCTCAAAAGGCTGTCATGCGCCGGGCGCTGGAGCGCGAGAGCTAAAATTTAGGCTTTGATTACAAATGGTTACATGATCTCTCGCTTGACAGTCCTTTTACGCATTGGCTAGAATGCGAAAACTGTTTTTATCCCGGGGGAGATAATAATTTATATGGCAATTAACCGGCTCGGCGAACTACTGGTTCGCAATAAATTGATTGATGACAAACAGCTTGCCGAGGCTCTAGAAGAACAGCAAGCCAGTGGAGGTCGTCTGGGTGCCAGTTTGACGAAACTGGGCTTCCTGAAAGAAGAGGACCTCGCCGCCTTCCTGTCACGCCAGTATGGCGTGCCCTCGATCAACCTCAACGAATTCGAGATCGATGAAAGTGTCATCAAGCTGGTTCCGACTGATGTCGTGCAGAAATACCAGCTGATTCCGGTCAACCGTGCAGGCTCGACCCTGATCCTCGCCATGGCGGACCCGTCCAATATTTTCGCCATTGATGATATCAAGTTCATGACCGGCTACAATGTCGAAGTTGTGGTCACGTCTGAAGCCAGCATCAAAATGGCGATCGACAAGTATTACGATCAGAGCGCCTCGTTCGACGATGTCATGAGCGACATCGATGACATTGACCTCGAGGTGGTCGATGATGGTGATGAAGTTGATTTCAGCGTGCTGGAAAAGGCCAGCGAGGATGCCCCGGTTGTCAAACTGGTCAACCTGATTCTGACGGATGCCATCAAGAAGAAGGCCTCCGATATTCACGTCGAACCCTACGAGAAGTCTTTCCGCGTCCGTTATCGCATCGACGGTGTGCTGCACGAGGTGATGAAGCCGCCGATGAAGCTGAAGAACGCCCTGACGTCACGCATCAAAATCATGTCGGAGATGGACATCTCAGAACGGCGTCTGCCCCAGGACGGCCGCATCAAGATCAAACTGCCCGGCGGCAAGGACATGGATTACCGCGTCAATTGCCTGCCGACCCTGTTTGGCGAGAAAATTTGCCTGCGCCTGCTCGACAAATCCAATCTTCAGCTGGACATGACCAAGCTCGGCTACGAGGAGCAGTCCCTGAAATGGTTCAAGGAGCAGATCCACAAGCCCTTCGGCATGGTTCTGGTCACCGGACCGACCGGTTCCGGCAAGACGGTTTCGCTCTACTCCGCACTGTCCGAGTTGAATACGCCGACCGAAAATATCTCAACGGCCGAGGATCCGGTTGAATTCAACTTCGCCGGGATCAACCAGGTGCAGATGCATGAGGAAATCGGACTTAATTTTGCGTCGGCCCTGCGCGCTTTCCTGCGTCAAGACCCGGACATCATCATGATCGGTGAGATCCGTGACTTCGAAACCGCCGAGATCGGAGTCAAAGCAGCCCTGACCGGCCACCTCGTTCTTTCGACTTTGCACACCAATGATGCGCCAAGTACGATCAACCGCTTGCTGAACATGGGCATTGAACCTTTCCTGGTGGCCTCGGCCGTCAACCTGATTACCGGCCAGCGTCTTGGTCGCCGCATCTGCCAGGAGTGCATGGTGCGGGAAGATATCCCTAAAGAGATCCTTGCCCAGGCCGGTGTCGCCGAGGATCAGGTCGATGAGACGGTCTGCTACAAGGGAGAGGGCTGTACGAACTGCAACGACACCGGTTACAAGGGGCGTGTCGGCTTCTACCAGGTCATGCCAATGTTCGAGGAAATCCGCGAACTGGTCCTGGCCGGGGCCAACACCGCTGAATTGAAGCGCGAATCGATGCGCCTCGGGGTCAAAACCATGCGTCAGTCAGCCCTGACCAAAATGATGGAAAAAGTCACGTCGTTCGAAGAGGTGTTGCGCTGTACCG
>JBFLJZ010000378.1:0-5305 GCA_040882925.1 Desulfuromonadales bacterium | reverse complement strand
TGTCCTTGCCGCCGGCAATCAGAATCACCGGCTTGTCAAGTCCGGCTAAACTTTTCACGACGCTGCCGATATTGGTCCCCTTGGAGTCGTTGTACCAGTCGGCCCCATTCAGGCTGCCGAGGTATTCCATACGATGCTTGAGGCCGGTGAATTTTATCGCTGCACCCCAGGCAATCTCTGCCGGGCAGCCTGCCAACAAAGGCGGCATTAAAGCAGCCATGACATTTTCCTGGTTATGCCGTCCGCGAATCTGCAACTCGGCAACCGGGAAAAGCGTTTCCTGCCCGTTCCATCGCCAGATGATTCGATCGTCAACCAGACTCATACCCTCATCCAACGCCGATCGGCTGCTGAAATATACCTTGCGTGAACCGATATCGGTCGTACAACTCTGGACCATGGGGTCATCGTGGTTCAGAATAGCGACATCGTCTTCCTTCTGGTTTTCGAAAATGCGTTGTTTGGCCGCAATATAGCTGGCCATATCCGGATAGCGGTCGAGATGGTCCTCGCTGATATTCAGCAGCATTGCATAGTTTGGCCGGAACGCATCGATTGTCTCAAGCTGGAAGGATGAAAGCTCGACCACGTGCCAGTCGTAATCCATGCCGACAGCGTCGATCAGGGGAACCCCGAGGTTGCCGCCGATAAAAACCTTCTGGTCCCATGCCTTGAGTATCTCGCCAACCAGGCTGGTCACGGTTGACTTGCCGTTTGTCCCAGTGATGGCAATCATTGTTCCGGACAGCTCGTGCCAGGCGATCTCCACTTCACCGAGGATATCGATCGCGCGATCCCGGCAGGCGTCCAGGACCGGGATGTCGGGAGGAACCCCTGGACTGACAGCAACCAGGTCAGCGGCGGCGAACAGTTCCTGAGTATGACCTCCCAGGTCCAATCGAACCCCCAAGCTGTTTAACTCACTGAAGTCATCGAAGCACTCGGCGAGACGACAATCGGACAGGACAACCTGCGCCCCACGTTCGAGGAAAAACCGCGCCAGGCTGCGCCCGGTGCAGCCGGCGCCGACAATCACGATCTGTTTGTCCTGATAATCCATGAACTTTTATCTCAACTTCAGGGTCGACAGGCCGATCAAGGCCAGAATGATGCTGATAATCCAGAAGCGGACGATGATTTTCGGCTCCGGCCATCCCTTCAGTTCGAAATGGTGATGAATCGGCGCCATACGGAATATCCGTTTGCCACAGAGCCGAAACGAGCTCACCTGGACAATCACCGAGAGGGCTTCCATGACGAAGATGCCGCCGACGATCACCAGCACGATCTCCTGTTTGGTGATCACGGCAATCGTGCCGATCGCGCCACCGAGCGACAGGCTGCCGATGTCGCCCATGAAGACCTGCGCCGGGTAAGTATTGAACCACAGGAAGCCGAGCCCGGCGCCGACCATTGCCCCGCACATGACCGCAAGCTCCCCCGCGCCTTTGACGTTACTGATCTGCAAGTATCCCGACAGCGTCGCGTGCCCTGCCAGATAGGCAAACAGCAGGTAGGTGCCCGCGGCAATAATCACCGGTCCGATCGCCAGGCCATCCAGCCCGTCGGTCAGGTTAACGGCATTGCTGGCGCCGATAATCACCAACATGGCAAAGGGCACGTATAACCAGCCAAGTTCGGGGTTGACCCCCTTGAAGAACGGGAACGCCAGGGTTGACTGGAACCCCGGGTACTTCATCAGGACCACGCCGACGCCAAAAGCGATCAGCATTTGCCAGAACATTTTTTTGCGTGGCGATAGGCCGTCGCTGTTCTTCAGGCGCACTTTCAGGTAATCATCGGCAAAACCGATAATGCCGTAACCACAGGTGACCAGCAGCACCAGCCAGACATAAAGGTTACTTAAATCGGCCCAGAGCAGGGTCGGCAATACGATCGCGAAGAGGATCAGAGCGCCACCCATGGTCGGTGTACCCTCTTTTTTGAAGTGCGATTCAGGGCCGAGGCGACGAATGTTTTGCCCGACTTGCAGGGCAGAAAGCTTCTCGATCAACCACGGTCCGAGCAGGAAGCTGATGATCAACGCGGTGATCGCGGCATAGATCGTCCGGAAAGTGATAAACCGGAAGACATAAAACACCGAGAATTCCGTATGCAGTGGGTAGAGCAGGTGATAAAGCACTGATATCTCTCCCTCAGTTCCCGTTCGCAGCCTGTTTCTGCAGCGAGGCCCGCAAAGCAGCGGTTACTTTCTCCATGCGCATGCCGCGCGAACCTTTGATCAGCACCCTGTCACCCGACTCCAGCAGACCAAGCAGGTGTTCAATCAGTTCATCGTGATTTACCGCGCTGAAAATCCTGTCATCTTCGAGTCCGGCATCACGAGCTCCGCGCGCAATCTCTTCGGCGAGGGAGCCGTAGGTGAACAGCCAGTCCGCCCGTTCAGGGATGATCGCACCGATCTGCTGGTGCAGCTCCGGTGCTGACGGCCCGAGCTCGAGCATGTCGGCCAGGACCGCGATTCGACGACCGGGAGACCCCAGGTCATGCAACGCGTCCAGGGCGGCATGCACCGAGAGAGGATTGGCGTTATAACTGTCTTCTAGCACCACCACGTCCCCCGGCAACTCGATCAGCTCCATTCGTCCCGGACAAGGCTGGAACGATTCCAACCCGGCGACAATCGCCTGCATGCTCAAGCCGGTCACCGTTGCAGCGGCTGCTGCAGCAAGGGCGTTGGCGACGTTGTGTCGTCCGGGCAACGGCAGAATGACCCGTCGTGCAACCCCGGCAATGATCAGGTTAAAGCTCACCGAGCCGTTGTGGACCATGATATTGTCCGCCCTGACATCAGCATTCCGGTTGAAGCCGAACGTCACCCGGCGAACGCTGTTGGCGACCGGCAGGATACGCACCTCCTCGTCGTCTACATTGATCAGTGCAATGCCGTCAGGAGGAAGGCTGATGAAAAGCTCTCCTTTGGCCCTTGCCACTCCCGACAGGCCGTCAAAGTTTTCCAGGTGACCGGCACCGATATTGGTAATCAAGCCAATGTTTGGCCGGGCAATCTCCGCCAGCCGAGCAATTTCACCGCGGGCACTCATACCCATTTCGACGACTGCCCATTGATGCTGCGGTTGCAGCCCGAAAAGAGTCAACGGGACACCAATCAAGTTGTTGTAGTTGCCGGCTGATTTAAGACCGGGACCCAGGCTGGTGAGAATCGAGGCAAGCATTTCCTTGCAGGTGGTCTTCCCGGATGTGCCGGTGATGCCGAACACCGGGCCAGAGAACTGACGTCGTACAGCAGCCGCCAGATCACCCAGAGCCTTGAGCGTGTCTTTCACCTTGACCACCGGCACCAGCAGGCCGCCGATCATCTCCTCGCTGAGACAGGCCGCAGCCCCTCTCTTGATTGCCTGGGTCAGATAGTCATGGCCGTCAAAATGCTCACCGCGCAGAGGGATGAACAACTCTCCCGGCTGGAGCGTCCGGCTGTCAGTTGAAATCCCCTGGAACTCGACCGACGCTCCATTCTGCATCAGATGACCGCCGGTGATTTCGGCCACGGTACGGACGTCCATGCGGATCATTGCAGTCCTCCCTGCTGCAGGGCCTTGCGCAGCTCTTCACGATCATCGAAATGAATCCGTCCGCTGGCAAGGATCTGGTAATCTTCATGCCCTTTTCCGGCGACCAGCAGCAGATCACCGCGGCGCAACAGGCTGACTGCAAACTCCAGTGCCTCGCGGCGATCCTCGATGACGACATATCCCCTTCCCGTATCGATCATGGCGTCCGCCCTGCTCCATTCCCGCTCATGGACCCTGGCGAGGCCGACACGGACATCGTCGAGAATCTGCTGAGGGTTTTCCTTGCGCGGATTGTCGGACGTTGCAATCGCGATGTCTGAACCGCGCGCGGCGACCTCAGCCATGATCGGCCGCTTGCTGCGGTCGCGATCGCCACCGCAGCCGAAAAGGGTTAGAATCCTTTGCGGCGAGAGCTTCTCTAGAGCTTCGAGGACCCGGCGCAAGGCATCCCCGGTGTGGGCATAATCGACCAGGATCACGGCACCGCGGTCATTTTCCACCTGTTCGAGGCGACCCGGCACTCCTTTGGCGGCGCTTATTCCCGCTGTAATCACCCGGGGCGACAAGTTCAGCGCAACAGCTGCACCGATCGCGCAGAGCAGGTTGTCCACGTTGAAGTCACCGAGCAAAGGAGAGTCGACAGCGACTGCGCCAAGCGGTGTCAACACGCTGCCGCGAATCCCTGTCAATGAAATTTCGATGCTCTCCGGATGGATATCGGCATCCTCATGATGTCCGCAAGTCACGGCGCTTGGCAGCATCGCTGCGAGTCGTCGACCATAGACATCATCGATATTGATGACGGCACGCCCCTTGTCGCGTGGCAGCAGTTCCTGGAAAAGATGAGATTTACTGGCAAAGTAACTTTCCATGTCGAGGTGGTAGTCGAGGTGTTCCGGCGTCAGGTTGGTAAAAACACCAACCTGGAAACAGACACCATCTGCCCGGTGCTGTTCCAGCGCATGTGAAGAGACTTCCATCACCAGGGAACGTGCTCCGTTGCGCCAGAAGTCACTCACCTGCTTCATCAGGTCCAGGGCCTCCGGAGTGGTGTGCGGCGCCTGGCGAAGATCTTTGCCGAAACGGTAATTGATCGTGCCGATCACCGCCGGGCTCAAGCCCGCCTCGCCGAGGATCGCCTCGAGCAGGTAGGTAATGGTGGTTTTGCCATTGGTTCCGGTGATGCCTACAGTCTGCATGTCCTGTGTCGGGTTGCCGTAAAATTCTGCCGAGGCCAGCGCCATGGCCCGGCGCGCATTATCAACCAGCACGGTGGTCACGGTTTCGGCATGTTTTGGCTGCTCTTCACAGAATACGACCCTGGCACCATTGGCAATCGCGCTGGTGATGTAATCATGCCCGTTGCTGACCACGCCCCGCAAGGCAAAGAAAGCATCATCACGCTCGATCTTACGGGAATCATAATGCAGGCCGTGCAGATCAATATCCGTGTTGCCATGGATATTTCTGATCGGGCAGTTTTTCAGGAGCTCCATTAACTTCATCGTCATCCGTCACATCTTCTGCCTGGTTCAGGACGGTGGTGCCATGCGCACCCATACTGGTGCGCCATAGGGAATCGATGCACCGGGCATCGGTGATTGTTCAACGACCCGCCCACGCCCGCGGAAATCTACGTTCAGCTGTTCTTCCTCCATGAGCTCGAGGACCTGGCGAAAGCTCATTCCCGAGAAGTCGGGCATCTGCGGCACGTCGGACGGCGTAACAGCCATCAGGTGCCGCAGGCTGTT
>JBFLJZ010000377.1:0-2749 GCA_040882925.1 Desulfuromonadales bacterium | reverse complement strand
ATAACGATAACCCTGAGAGGTGGGCAAGATTGTGAATTTAATGCAACCGCTGCTTCATCGTCTACCATCAGGTCGCTGAAAATTGCTAAAGGCTTAGCCATCGTCGAGAACATCGTCATTCAATCACTACCGTAACTCGTGCCCATTGGTCGCTTAACCAGAGACCTGTCAGGTGAGTAGAGTGCAGTCAGTCACATAACGGCTTTGGGAGCAGAGGGGTTGCTGGTTTGAACCCGGTCACCCCAGCCAGCTATCACAAGAAGCGCCCTTCCCGGAGTCGCTTTTTCTTATTGCTCAATGACTACCGAAGCACCTTTTTCAGCTGTATTTTAAAATTCATGGCATGACGTCTCTGGCGTCCGTCCCTGTGGTTTGTCGCCGGGGCCGACCAGGTAAGCAGCATTATCTCTGAGCCACCCTGGCGGTTTGATCAAGTCAGTAATTCAAGCCTTGGTTGGAGAAGAAAAGACCAAAGCCGATTGATTGTCACGTAAATTTGTGTATATTTGCAATTAACAAACTCTCATCTTTGCCATGCCTGTCAATGGCCAAGATGACCGTTGGCATTCATCAACGGATTGGCAGGAGGCGTGATATGGCTCTCATATCCCATCAGGACGGCGCATGGAATCCCTATCTGGCGGGCGGACTTTCGGGCATCGTCTCTGTTCTTTCCGTCTGGATAGCCGGCAAGTTCTTGGGAGCATCAACCTCTTTTGTTCGCTCGATCGGCTTGCTCGAGGACCTGATTGCTCCCAAGCGGGTTGCACAAATGGAGTATTTCATAAAGACTTCTCCCAAGATCGACTGGCAGTGGATGTTCGTCTTGGGCATCTTCATTGGTGCACTGATTGCCGCCTTGAGTTCGAAAAGTTTCAAATGGCAAGGGCTTCCGGACTTGTGGACAGAGCGATTTGGCACTGAGAGCAAGACCAAAAGAGCATTGTTTGGATTTTCTGGCGGTGCCATTGCGATGTACGGGGCCAGATTGGCGGGTGGCTGACCGAGTGGTCACGGGCTGAGCGGTTCGCTCCAGCTGGCGGTCAGTGGTTTTATTGCTTTGGCCTGTTTCTTTATCGGCGGAATGATCGTTGCCCGGTTGATCTATGGCAGGAGCTCGTCATGAACATGCTGGTCTATGGTTTGATAACCGGTATAGCTTTTGGTTTCCTCCTGCAAAAAGGGCGTGTTTTGCGCTACGACAAACAGCTTGGGGCTCTTTTACTGAAAGACATGACGATTATCAAGTTCATGCTTTCCAGCGTCTTGGTCGGGATGATTGGCGTCTATCTTCTGCTTGACCTGGGTTTTGCAGAATTGAATATTAAAGCCACGGTTCTGGGGGGGAATATTATCGGTGGACTGGTCTTTGGTGTCGGCTGGGGGCTACTTGGCTACTGCCCGGGCACGTCAGCAGGCGCTCTTGCGGAGGGCCGATGGGATGCACTCTGGGGAATTCTCGGCATGCTAACGGGCGCGGCCTTGTACGCTGAGGCGTTCCCCCTGATGAAACGGACTGTGCTGACATGGGGAGATTTTGGCAAAATGACTCTGCCGGGAATTCTGGGCATCAACCACTGGGTCATGATTGCCATTGCCGTTATTGCAGGGTTAATTCTCTTCAGATTCATTGAGAAAAAAGGGCTCTGAAGCTGAACAGACATGACTTTAGAGTTACAATCAATCTCGGCAATCAGGAGACAATGTTGTTCTCCCTTTTCTTTCACAAACAGCTCGGTTTCATGCCATTGTCCCTGTCAGGAAAACAGGTCCGGACCTTGCCACTGTCCTTTCACAAAAGCACTCACGACATGCAGCAATCTCGCTAAACCAAAAGATTGACCATTCTACATGCAAATTTTATTCGCTGACACCCAATTCAGAAAATGCAACGGATCATGTCCCGCGGGTGTGTGCGTGCACGAGAAAGCGCGCTTAACCGCACGTATCAACTGTTTCGGTAAGCAATGCGTTATGGTCAAATTCTGATAGAATAGTACTTTAGGTGGAATGTTTCGTTTTGTAAGTTACTCGGCGGCAGACACAAAACTCTCTCACTGGCCTAACCAGTCTCGAACTGAATGTTTAAGGAGGCAAGCATGCATGAGAAAAGTATCGTGATAATGAACAAGGCGGTCGCCGATGAAATGACGGCACTGCAGCAGTACATGTATTTCCACTTCCACTGCGATGATCAGGGCTTTGACCTTTTGGCCGCGCTGTTCAAAAAAACCGCCATCGAGGAGATGATGCACGTTGAAAGACTGGCCGAGCGAATCCTCTTCCTCGGCGGTGACGTCGAGATGAAAGCCTCAGCTGAAGTCAGCAAAGTCAATGATGTCGAAAAGATGCTCAAGATGGCAAAAAGCATGGAAGAGCAGAGCGCCCTGGACTACAATCGATTTGCCAATGAATGCGGTGCGAATGCCGATTCCGTGACAAAGAAACTGTTCGAGGACTTGGTTGTTATCGAAGAAGGTCATTACGACCAATACGACAACGAGATAGACAATCTGGATCGGTTCGGCAAAGAATACCTGGTGCTGCAATCAATCGAACGGAGCAAAGCGCGTGGTGCAGCCGGGGCCGAGTGACATCACTTGCCAATGAGGATTTTAAAAAATCAGAGTCAAAGACAATAGACTGAAATAAAAAGACCTGCTTCGGCGGCAGGCAGCTGCTACAAGTCCTGATATTCAGACCCAATTACAAAATGAGCGACCTTGCCCGGGTCGCTCTTATTTTATCT
>JBFLJZ010000098.1:0-4864 GCA_040882925.1 Desulfuromonadales bacterium | reverse complement strand
TGGAGGACGTGTTCTCGATTTCGGGGCGCGGCACGGTGGTGACGGGTCGTATCGAGCGCGGCATTGTGAAGGTTGGCGAGGAGCTTGAGATTGTCGGCATCAAGGACACGCTGAAGACGACCTGCACGGGTGTGGAGATGTTCCGCAAGCTGCTGGACGAGGGCCAGGCCGGTGATAACGTGGGTGTGCTGCTGCGTGGTACGAAGCGTGAAGAGGTTGAGCGTGGACAGGTTCTGGCGAAGCCGGGTTCGATCACGCCGCACACGAAGTTCGAGTGCGAGGTATACGTGCTGAGCAAGGACGAGGGTGGTCGTCACACGCCGTTTTTCAACGGTTACCGTCCGCAGTTTTACTTCCGTACGACGGACGTGACGGGTGCGTGTGATTTGCCGGAAGGTGTTGAGATGGTGATGCCGGGTGACAACGTGAAGATGACGGTGTCGCTGATTGCGCCGATTGCGATGGAGGAAGGGCTTCGCTTCGCGGTTCGCGAGGGTGGCCGTACCGTCGGCGCCGGCGTGGTATCGAAGATACTCGAGTAATTATGTAATGGTGTAGGAGCGAATTCATTCGCGATCCTGATTTGATCGCGACGAAGCCGCTCCTGCAGTGATCCTAGTTTAGGCCAGTAGCTCAATTGGCAGAGCGGCGGTCTCCAAAACCGCAGGTTGGGGGTTCGATTCCCTCCTGGCCTGCCATTAGACAGCGGGGCAGACTGGCTTCTGTCCCCGGGAAACGATGAACGCGAAAGTTGATACGGAAAGCGGACGGCTGGATTCGCTGAAGATGGGTGCCGCCGTTCTGCTGCTAGCCGGTGGTATCTACGCCTTTTATCACTTCCAGGACATGCATGCTGTCCTGCGGGTCCTCGGTCTGCTGGCCGTGGCGGCGATCGCTGTACTGATTGCCTCGCAGACGGCATTCGGCCGCACGGTGGCCGGCTTTATAAGCGGCGCCAATACCGAGGTTCGCCGGGTCGTCTGGCCGAGCCGGACGGAAACGGTGCAGACCACGCTGGCGGTGCTGGTGGTGGTCCTGATCGTGGGCATTTTTCTCTGGTTGCTCGACATGCTGCTGCTGTGGGCGATCCAGTTACTGACAGGGCAGGGCGGATGACCATGGCGTTGCAGTGGTACGTGGTGCATGCCTACTCGGGCTTTGAAAACCAGGTCAAGCGGGCCCTGGAGGAACGCGTGGCACGCGCCGGCATGGAAGACCTGTTCGGCGAGATACTGGTGCCGACCGAGGAAGTGGTCGAGATGCGTGAGGGCACGAAGCGCCGGAGTGAGCGCAAGTTCTTTCCCGGCTATGTGCTCGTACAGATGGAGATGAATGACGATACCTGGCACCTGGTAAAGGATGCACCCAAGGTGATGGGCTTTATCGGCGGTACCAGCGACAGGCCGGCCCCGATTAGCCAGCGCGAGGCGGATGCGATACTGCAGCGTGTACAGGAGGGTGCAGACAAGCCCAGGCCCAAGGTGCTGTTCGAGGTGGGCGAGGTCGTGCGTGTCACCGACGGTCCGTTCAACGACTTCAACGGCGTTGTGGAAGAGGTGAATTACGAAAAGAGCCGGCTGCGGGTCTCGGTGCTGATCTTCGGCCGCTCGACACCGGTGGAGCTGGAGTTCGGCCAGGTCGAGAAGGCGTAGGTTTTTTTACCTGTAGGAGCGAATTCATTCGCGATCAATCGCGGCTGAAGCCGCTCCTACAAGACATCGCGGGATGACAAGGTTCAGCCATCCCGGTTAACACAGGGGAGCCGCGAGGCGCTTGTACCCACAGGAGTAACAGATGGCCAAGAAAATCGAGGCATATATCAAGCTGCAGGTACCTGCAGGTGAGGCGAACCCGAGTCCGCCGGTCGGCCCTGCGCTGGGTCAGCACGGCGTGAATATCATGGAGTTCTGCAAGGCTTTCAATGCGCAGACCCAGCAGGTGGAGAAGGGGCTGCCGATCCCGGTGGTGATTACCGTCTACAACGACCGCAGCTTCACCTTTATCACCAAGACGCCGCCGGCATCGGTGCTGCTGAAGAAGGCAGCCGGGGTACCCAAGGGTTCCGGCACACCGAATACCGACAAGGTCGGCACGGTGACGCGCGCCCAGCTAGAGGAGATCGCCACCACCAAGATGGCGGACCTCAACGCGGCGGATATGGACGCTGCAGTCAAAATCATTGCAGGCAGTGCCCGTAGCATGGGCCTTGACGTGGAGGAGGGCTAAGCCATGGCCAAGCTGACGAAACGGGCGAAAATGATCCAGGAGAAGGTTGTCCCGGGCAAGCTGTACCCGATCGATGAGGCGCTGGACCTGTTGCGCGAACTCTCGGGTGTAAAGTTCAAGGAGTCGGTCGACGTCTCCATCAACCTCGGCGTTGATCCTCGCAAGTCCGACCAGGTGGTGCGCGGCTCCACGGTGCTGCCAAACGGTACCGGCAAGTCGGTGCGGGTCGCTGTGTTCACCCAGGGCGCGAACGCCGATGCCGCGAAGGAAGCCGGTGCGGACATCATCGGCATGGAGGACCTGGCCGAGGACGTGAAGAAGGGCAACATGGACTTCGACGTTGTCATCGCCTCGCCCGATGCCATGCGGGTAGTCGGCGCGCTGGGCCAGATCCTCGGTCCGCGCGGCCTGATGCCGAACCCGAAGGTCGGCACCGTCGCCCAGGATGTCGCCACCGCGGTGAAAAACGCCAAGGCGGGTCAGGTGCGCTACCGCACCGACAAGGCCGGTATTATCCACTGCCCGATCGGCAAGGTGGAATTCGATTCGGGCAAGCTGAAGGAAAACCTCGAGGCGCTGCTGGCGGACCTGAACAAGGCCAAGCCGTCATCGGCCAAGGGCGTGTACCTGAAAAAGATCTCGGTCACGACCACCATGGGTCCCGGGCTGCAGGTTGACCAGGCTACGGTAGAAGTCTGATCGCGGTATTTGTTGCCTCTCTCCACGGAGAGAGGTGCTGATTTAAGGGGAGGTCTGCAAACCTTCCCGGGTTTTGACGCAAGTCTGGCGGTGGTTTTGCCAGGCGGCTGTCAAAGACCGCAGGTACCCGGCAGGGCAGGAACGGATGCCGGGTTTAATCGTTCGCCACGGATGACGGAACGGCCTGCGCAGATGGTGGCGTCCGGACAGTCTTTCTGTCTTCAAGTCACCGAACGTAGTGCGCCGGTTGCAGTTTGACCGGTGTGATGTCACTAGCGGGATGAGCAGGCCGGTGTGTTCCGGTTCGTGATTCCCATATGAGGTAAACACAATGGCATTAACTCTTGAAGAGAAAAAGGCTGTTGTTGCTGAAGTTGCCGAAGTCGCACAAGGCGCTCTCTCGGCTGTCGCCGCTGAATACCGCGGTCTGACCGTCGAGGAGATCACTGACCTGCGTATCAAGGCGCGCCAGGACAATGTCTACCTGCGTGTAGTCAAGAACACCCTGGCACGTCGTGCGCTGGAAGACACCGACTTTGCATGCATGAGCGAGCGGCTCACCGGTCCGCTGATCCTGGCGTTTTCGCAGGAGGATCCGGGTGCGGCTGCGCGTGTGACCAAGGACTTTGCGAAAGAGCATGACAAGTTCGAGGTCACCATGCTGTCAGTCGGCGGTGAACTGCTGGAACCGTCGGACATCGACAAGCTGGCGAAACTGCCGACGCGTGACCAGGCGATCAGCATGCTGATGTCTGTCATGCAGGCTCCGATCACCAAGTTCGTCCGTACGCTGAACGAGGTGCCGGGCAAGCTTGTCAGAACGACGGCTGCAATTCGCGACCAGAAGCAGCAGGCAGCATAAACCTATTCATTTATCAGGATTTAACAGGAGTATTCGTTATGGCCGTTTCACAGGAAGAGATTCTCGACACAATCTCCAGCATGAGCGTGATGGAGGTCGTTGACCTGATCGCTGCCATGGAAGAGAAGTTTGGTGTATCCGCTGCAGCTGCTGTTGCCGCTGTTCCGGTTGCCGGCGGTGACGCCGGCGGCGCTGCTGCCGAGGAAAAGGACGAGTTCGATGTGGTCATGTCCAGCTTCGGCGACAACAAGGTGTCCGTCATCAAGGCGGTCCGCGGTATCACCGGCCTGGGTCTGAAGGAAGCGAAGGAAATGGTGGAAGGTGTCCCGTCGACCATCAAGGAAGCCGCTTCAAAGGACGAGGCAGAAGACATCAAGAAGCAGCTCGAAGAGGCTGGCGCCAGCGTCGAGCTCAAGTAAGCGGGCGACACGTAATCCGTTTGTGATTACTGCACCCGTCGTAATACAGGGTTGGCCGGTAGCGCATTCAGCGCCCGGCCTTTCCCTGCTTGTTTGTTATACAGGCTTGCCGGAAGGCGTTCCGGCAAGCCTGCTATCGCCAGGCGGTTCGACCGTCGCGGCGGCCTTTGCCGGCGAGAGTAACTGAAAGAGGAATACCCATGGCCTACAGTTTCACAGAAAAGAAACGCATTCGTAAGGACTTCGGCAAGCGTCACAGCATTCTTGACGTGCCGTATCTGCTGGCAACCCAGCTCGAGTCCTACCGTGATTTCCTGCAGGCGGAAAGGGATGCCGACAACCGCGATGACAAGGGCCTGCATGCGGCTTTCAGGTCGGTTTTTCCCATTGTCAGTTACTCCGGGACAGCTGCACTGGACTACGTCACCTACCGCCTCGGCGAGCCGGCCTTCGACGTCAAGGAATGCCAGCTGCGCGGCCTCACCTACGCGGCTCCGCTGCGCGCCCTGGTGCGCCTGATCATCTACGACAAGGATGCGCCGGCGGGCACCCAGAAGGTCAAGGACATCAAGGAGCAGGAAGTCTACATGGGCGAACTGCCGCTGATGACCGACAACGGCACGTTTGTTATCAACGGTACCGAGCGCGTTATCGTCTC